>NZ_JANSHS010000369.1:0-2194 GCF_047461695.1 Synechococcus sp. R6-7 | reverse complement strand
TTTTCTCCACCTCGCTGGAACTCGGGCTGGGCAGAACAGGGATCCCAAAAGTCTCCACTGCTCCGCCAGGCTAGTTCAGTAGCGGTAGTGGGCAAAGGCCTTGTTGGCCTCGGCCATGCGATGCACCTCTTCCCGCCGTCGAATGGCGCTGCCGGTTTCGTTGGCTGCATCGATCAGCTCATTGGCCAACTTGGCGGCCATGGTGCGACCTGGACGGGTGCGCGAAAAGGTCACCAACCAGCGCAGCGCTAGAGAAGTGCCCCGCTCTCCTCTCACCTCCACAGGCACCTGATAGGTGGCTCCGCCCACCCGGCGGGCTTTTACCTCTACCAATGGGGTGGCGTTGCGAACGGCATTTTCCAGCAAGGGCAGCGGGTCTTGGCCGGTGCGCTCCCGCACAATGTCCAGAGCTTCATAGAGGATCCTGGCAGCCAGGGATGCCTTACCCCTCATCATCAACTTGCGGATCAGCATGGTAACCAGACGGCTCCCATACTTGGGATCCGGGGGCACATCACGACGAGGGGCACGGTTGCGGCGAGACATAGGAGCTGGGTTGCTTGTTCAGATGGGGATGGCAGAAAGAAAGATGACGAGTGGGATATGGAGGGTTGAGGGTGAGGGCAAAGCTATTTTTTCTTGCCAGCGGCGGCTGGAGCTTGGCCCGGCTTGGGCCGTTTCGCCCCGTATTTGGAGCGGCCTTGTTTGCGGTCTTTGACCCCTGCAGCGTCGAGGGTGCCCCGGATAATGTGGTAACGCACGCCGGGCAAATCCTTAACCCGCCCACCGCGAATCATGACCACAGAGTGCTCCTGCAGGTTGTGGCCGATGCCAGGAATGTAGGCAGTGACCTCAAAGCCGGAAGTGAGGCGAACGCGAGCCACTTTTCTCAGGGCCGAGTTGGGCTTTTTGGGCGTTGTCGTGTACACTCGGGTGCAAACCCCCCGCCGCTGTGGACAAGCCTTCAGAGCAGGAGACTTGGTCTTGCGAGCGGCAACGCTGCGCTCCTCACGGATCAGTTGCTGAATGGTGGGCATGGGCTGGCAGAGAAGGTCACGGCTTAAATTTTAAATTATCCGGTTGAATTATCCGGCGATATTGAATCCTAGCAAGGCGGGATCCCAGCGTCAACTTGGGGATGGACTGCTGGGCTGTTAGCCTGGCCGAGTCTGAATTTCGGCCTCGTTCCCCCCTTGCCTCAGCTTTTTAGGAGACTCTGCACACCAGATAAGGATCCCTAGCAGACGATGGGCTGGTTAGATTGGTGGATTGTGCCTCCATGTCCGCTTTGCCGGCGCCCTGCCAAGGCCGTGTTCTGTCAAGACTGTCAAAGGCGGTTGCAGGCGGAGCGCCTTGCCATTTGGCCAGTCACCACCTCGCCTTGGCCACTTTACGCCTGGGGGATCCACCGGGGGGCGCTGCGCAGGGCCATCTACTGCCTGAAGTACGAAGGACAACGAGGCATTGGCTCGGTTTTGGGAGAATGGCTGGGATCCCGCTGGGTGGAAAGCCGACAGCCGTCTTCAGGCTCCCGTAGGGCCTATGGCTTGGACTATACGGTGGTGCCCATCCCGCTTCATGCGGAGCGCCTGCGGCAACGGGGCTACAACCAAGCCGCCTTGATCAGCCAAGCCTTTTGCCAGCGGACAGGTCTGAGACATTGGCCTGAGGCTCTGGTGCGGGTGCGGGCCACAGCGGCTCAACATGAGCTCAACCCGCTGCAACGACAGCACAACTTGGCCGGGGCCTTTGCCCTGAAACAAGTTCCGGCCACACCGGTGTTGCTGGTGGATGACATCTACACCACCGGCTCTACTGTGCAAGCCGCCCAGCAGGTATTGGCCGCTGCCGGGATCCCGGTGGCCGGAGTAGTTGTCGTCGCCCAAACCCCAAAAGCCGCCTCTCCAGACTGGCCCGGAACCCTAGCCCCTATCCCGCCTCCAGCAGATTAAAGGCCGTAACAAACATAAAGTCACAAAACTCGCGCACCAAGTTCGGATCCCGCCAGCCCTTGCGGGTTTCCTCCCGCAGCAATCCTATGGCCTGTTCGGCAGTCAAGGCGGGTTTGTAGGGGCGAGGAGAGGTCAGAGCGTCGAAAATGTCGATCACCTGAAAGACGCGGGCCAACAGAGGGATCTCTTCGCCTGCCAGTCCATCTGGGTAGCCGCTGCCATCCCAACGCTCGTGGTGGTGG
>NZ_JANSHS010000368.1:0-1952 GCF_047461695.1 Synechococcus sp. R6-7 | reverse complement strand
GGTAATAAAAACCACGACTGCTATCAGCCCTTGTCGCGTGGTAGGGCGCTCAAGGGGATCCCTGGCCAAGACCGGCGGCTGATACAATAGCTGCCCAGGGATCCAAACCAAAGATCTCTAGATCTCTGCTTTTCCAACAGGATTTCCCCACAAGCCCGATGGCAGGCCCGATCCGAGTGGTGGGTAGCTTGAACATGGATTTGGTGGTGCAGGTGCCCCATCATCCCGGCCCTGGGGAAACGGTGCTGGGATCCGACTACGCCACCTACCCTGGCGGTAAGGGAGCCAATCAAGCGGTGGCAGCGGCGCGGGCGGGAGCCCAGGTGGAAATGTGGGGAGCGGTGGGATCCGATGAGTTTGGGCGTCTGCTCCAAGAGAACCTGGAGCACAACGGCGTGGATACCCGCCACCTGAGGCAGTTGGAGGGGCCCAGCGGCCTAGCTTTGATCACAGTGGATCCCGGCGGGCAAAACAGAATCGTGGTCAGCCCCGGCGCTAACGGTCGCTACACCCCCGCCCAGCTGCCTCCTTGGACGCCGGCAGCGATGGTTCTGCTGCAACTGGAAATCCCCCTGGCCACGGTGCAGGCGGTGGCAGAGCAAGCCTTTGCCCAAGGGATCCCCGTCCTGCTCAATCCAGCCCCTGTGGTGCCCCTGCCGGGATCCCTGTTGCGCCAGGTTCGCTACTTGGTGCTCAACGAAACCGAAGCGGCTGCCCTTGCCCAATCCCCTGTGGAGACGCCGGAACAAGCCCAAAAGGTGGCTCAAGAACTGCAGAAACACGGGATCCCAGCCGTTATCCTTACCTTGGGAGGGGCAGGGCTGGTCTGGGCAGATGGGGAAGAAAGTGGCCATTGGCCCGCCCATCCTGTGGAAGTGGTGGATACCACCGCTGCCGGAGATGGGTTTTGTGGGGCCTTAGCTGCCTGTTTGGCTGCCGGGGGATCCCTGAGGGAAGCCCTGCGTTTTGCCAATGCCGCCGCTGCTTTGGCCGTAACCCGTGCGGGAGCCCAACCCAGCTTGCCCCAGCGCTCTGAGATTGAGGCATTTTTGGCCTCTGCCGTAGAAACAGCATAGACTGCTGCTTATCAAAAGTTTTCGACGTCTGCGGTGGAGAAGTTCATTGGCCGTTTGCGTGAGCGCTGTGGGGAAACCGCACCGTCCACAGGACGAGAGCGGGACGAACTCCTTTTCCTGAGCCGCTACTCATCGCCGGTGGAGGGGATCCCTTGCTCCATTGAGTACTGCTCAATAGTGCCTTGTCTTCCCTTGTGGGTGTCTTTAGAGTTAGGTAGTGAAAAGAAAGTATTCGGTAATTCTGATAAAGGCCCGTGAGTACCCTCCTTGCTGAAGATGACGCTCTCTACCGTCAGCATGTTCATAGCCTGCTAACACAACATTTGCCTGAGTTCGGCCCGGTGTATATAGCCTCGAATGGTAGAGAGGCGTTGGAACTCTACCGCCAGCACCACCCCAGCTTCGTGTTGATGGATATCCGCATGCCCGAGATGACCGGGATCGAGGTAGCGCGGCAGGTTTGGTCAGAGTGCCCCAGCACGCGCATCATTTTTTGGTCGCATTTTGCCGATGAAGTCTATGTGCGGGAACTGCACAAGATCGTGCCTCCGCAAACCGTCTATGGCTACCTTTTGAAAAATTGCACCGATGAAAAATTGGTCAGCGCTATCCAAGCAGTGGTGCAGGATGAGCAATGTGTGATCGACCGAGAGGTGCGCGGGGTCGATTCCCGTTCACGAAACAAAATCACCGGTCTCAGCGACGCCGAGTACGAAGTGCTGATCGACATTGCCCTTGGCCTCACCGACCAGGCCATTGCTGCACGGCGCTTTTTGTCCCGCCGAGGGGTAACCAACCGTCTGCGCAACCTCTACGACAAAGTTAGAAGTCAGCAACGACCAAATTGAGAGCATGCCTCTAACCCCCAAAACCCTG
>NZ_JANSHS010000367.1:0-2016 GCF_047461695.1 Synechococcus sp. R6-7 | reverse complement strand
TTCCGGCATTGCCGTGGGCATGGCCACCAATATCCCACCCCACAACCTGGGGGAAGTGGTGGATGGCCTGTTGGCTTTGATCGACCATCCCGACCTCAGCCCTGAGGAACTGTTGCGGTGGATCCCGGGGCCGGATTTTCCCACCAGCGGCCAAATCTTAGACACCCAAGGGATCCGCGAAGCCTACCTCACCGGGCGCGGTTCCATCACCCTGCGGGGGGTAGCCCGATTTGAGGAGATCCAGCCGGGCAAAGGACGCCACCGGCGGCCTGCTCTAGTCATCAGCGAGTTTCCCTATCAGGTGAACAAAGCCGCCTGGATCGAAAAAGTGGCCGAGCTGGCCAACCAAGACCGCATCAGCGGCATCGCCGATCTGCGGGATGAGTCGGATCGCAGCGGCATTCGCGTGGTGGTGGAGCTGAAGCGAGAGGCCAACCCGCAGGCGGTTTTGCAGCAGTTGTATAAGCTCACCCCTTTGCAAAGCAACTTTGGAGCCATCCTGCTGGCTTTGGTGAACGGGGAACCGCGGCAGCTCAGCCTCAAGGACATCCTGCAACACTTCTTGCAATTTCGCGAGGCCACCCTCAACCGGATGTTCCGTGCCGAGTTGCAGCAGGTGCAGCGCAAGGCGGAAGAGGTGGCAGGAATGTTGCTGGCGTTGGCGGATCTGGAGGGGGTGATCGAGCTGCTGCGGCAAGCGCCCGATGGCACCACGGCCAAAGCCCAATTGCAAACTCGCCTCGGCTGTACCCCCCAGCAGGCAGAGACGATTTTGGCCATGCCTCTGCGTCGCCTGACGGGATTGGAGCGGGAACGGCTGCACCAGGAACATGCCCAGTTGCAGGCCCGCATCGAAGAACTGCAGGGGCTACTCAGCGACCGCCGCAAGCTCTTGAACTACCTGAAAAAAGAGCTGCGCCACTTGAAGAAAATCTTCGGGGATCCCCGGCGTACCCAGATCCTCTCGGCCTCGGAGCTGGAAGCGGAAGTGGCCCAAATCCCCAGCGGCGAAGAGACGGAAGAGACCCACTTCTTGCTGCAATTCACCCGCAAGGGCTATGTGCGCCGCCTGCCTCTGCCTAGCCGTCGCTCCCGCAGCAACCCGGCGCAACGGGAACTGGGGGAAGATGTGCTGGTCGGCCTGGAATGCGTCACGCTGGAGCAGGAAATCTTGGTGCTCACCGCCGGCGGCAAGGCTTTTACCGTGCCCATCGCAGGGATCCCCCTCAGCACTGGCTCTTCACGGGGGGTACCCCTGCTCACCCTTCTTCCCAACCCTGAGCCGATCGTCGCCACCTTCACGTTGGCTCCGGATCCGGGCAAGGCAAGTTTGGTGGTGCTCAGCCGGCAGGGGCGGATCAAGCGGCTGGCCCTGGCAGAGTTGATGGGCCTTACCCAACGGGGATCCACCGTCCTCAAACTAAAGGAGGGAGATGAGCTGGGCTGGGCAGCCCTTTGGGATCCCGGCCACCAAGGCTACAGCGTCGTCCTGGCTACTTCAGGGGGACGGGTGCTGCGGCTGGCTGCCGAAGGGATCCCTTTGATGGGTCGAGCGGCTATGGGATCGCCGGCCCTGCGCCTGGGGCGCGCCGAGCGAATAGTTGGTATGGCGCTGCTGCCCCCGCAAGGGATCCTGGTTCTGGCCAGCCGGTCGGGCTATCTGAAGCGCTTGTCTCTGGAGGAGATCCCCATCTTGGAGCGGAGTCCGGTGGGCGCGCCGGCCTTTCACTTCTCCGACCGAGGGGATGTGCTGGTGGGCTTGGTGGGTCTCCCCCCCGAGCTGGAGAGGCCTTCCCATCTGCAACTGGATGTGATCACGGAGTCTGAACAGGTGTACTCCTTCTCTCCTGCCGAGATCCCGCTGCAAAGCCGCTCCGGGGGCGGATCCCTCCTGGTCAAAGGGGAGCGGGTCAGGGAGTTGCGCCTGTTCTTGCCGCAGTGGCTGCCGGAAGGCGATGTGGGATAGCTCTTGGGGGAGCAGAAGATCCCTAGGTTGTGTTGATCTTTCATTTGAGC
>NZ_JANSHS010000366.1:0-2187 GCF_047461695.1 Synechococcus sp. R6-7 | reverse complement strand
CAGCAGTGTTCAGCGTAAATGTATCAGACGTCACCTCCTATTGGGGTTTCGTAAGTTTTTCAGAGGGGTGTAGTCCTCAATCCAAATAGGCGCTCAACTCCTGCTCCAATGTAGGCAGTTGCACCTCTCCCTGCTCCAGCTCTTCCAAATCTTCCAGTTGCTTGCGCAGGCGGGCAATCCGCTCTTGCAGGCACTCTTTGATGCCTTTGGCCCCCAAACCGAGGCAGCTGCGGCAGACTTCCCCGTAGATTTGCCCGCGGTCGTTATAGACCACCGCCAGCAACACTTGGTGCCCTTTTTTCTGGATGGGGTTGGCCCATCCCCCACAGATAATGCAGGGCACTCGGCCATTGCCCCCGTAAATGCTGCGTTCCCAGACGATTCTCACGCTCAGCCTCAATGCAACTTGTTGCCCACCAGCATAAAAACCCAGGGGGATCCCTTGCCACCCCAAGATGCCGCGTTCCTTCTCTTCCCATTGCGGTGAAACGGTTTGCTGGTTAAATGCCTGCCCCCCTCTCCCCCTGGGAGAGGGGCTTGGGGGTGGAGGCCAAAAAGGGATCCCAGTGGCTAGGTGCTGGGCCGGGCAGATTGAGAGCGGTCGATGGTGCGATAGGTGAGGCTGGCAGCCACCTCTAGAGCTTTGGCGGCGTCGCGGAAATAAAACCCCAACTCCTCATCCTTCTCCGTGCGGTTGGGCTTATTGAACTTGGCCTTGAACTGCACGTTGCAATACATGGCCAACCCCACCAGAACCTCTGACAGTCCGTGCTGGTTGATCAGCCGCTCCACGTCCGTAAGCAGGCTTTTGATCAAGGCATCGGCTACTGGTTCTGGCAAACTGTCCAGGTCGTGCATGGGGGCTCCTCAACCAACGAGAGCAAACAAGCCAACGGGTCTGGAAAATCGAGATGGATCTGGGATCCCGAAGGCAACCTCTCCTGATTTTCCTGCATCTTTTCCAGAATGCCCAATCCCCTTGCCAACGCTACCACCACTGCCGCAGCCAGCCCCACAGGCCCGGATAACGAATGGAGCGCTCCCGGGCCGCTTGTTCCAGATGATGGGCGTGGTCTTGGCTGCCGGGATCCCGCAGACGATTCAGGCGCATCAAATAGGCATAGCGGTGGATCTGTTCTCGCAACTGAACTGGGGGAAGGGCAAAGCACTCTGGGCAAATAGGGCCGAGATTCAGACCCCTATCGTTGAAAAGGCAACGAACTCGCTTCCCGCCCGCAAAACGCTTTCCGCAGGCGGCACAGTAGCGAGCTGAGGGCTGGTTGGCAAGCCGCTGCCAGCGAATTCGCATGGTCTTCCCGACAAAAAGGCAAGCAACGTGCAGGCAATTCGCTGTAGCCATAATAGGCTAGAAGCTGGTGAGCAGAACCCAGGATGGGGGGGCCTGGAGTATCGAAAACCATGCCGCAACTCTACGACTGTGTCATCGTCGGCGCCGGCCCTGCTGGAGGATCTGCCGCCTACCATCTGGCCAAGCGGGGACGCTCGGTGCTGGTTCTGGAAAAGGATCCCTTGCCCCGCTACAAACCCTGTGGGGGCGGCGTTTCTCCTATGGTGGCGGCTTGGTTTGACTTCGACTTTGGCCCCGCCATTTCCCTCAAGATCCGGCAAATCCGCTACACCTGGCGCGGCGGCGATCCGGTGGTGGTCGATTTGGATTTGAAAGAGCCCGTTTGGATGGTGCGGCGGGATGTTTTCGACCACTACCTGATTCAGCAAGCGCAAAAGCAAGGGGCAGCGCTCCAGGCAGAATGCCCTGTCTCTGGCCTCGAGTGGCAAAGCGACCGCTGGCAAGTGATGACAACCGCCGGCCCGGTCTGGGGTCGGTACGTGATCGGGGCCGATGGGGCAAAAGGCTCAATGGCCAAGTGGCTGGGCTTTCAGGAACGCCGCCGTCGCTTGGCTGCCGCCTTGGAAGCAGAAGTGCCCCTCTCGCAGCCGCAAACTGCAGCCGCCCATTTTGACTTCGGTGCCGTGAGCAATGGCTACATCTGGAACTTCCCCAAGGCCGATGGCTACTCAATTGGAGCCGGCACCTTTCGGGGTGGAGAAAAACAAAACCTGCGGGAAATTGCCGCCCAATATGCCCAAAGCTTTGGTGTGGACTTGAAATCGGTCAAGCCATTTGGCCATCCCATCTGCCTCTGGGACGAAGATCAACCGCTACAC
>NZ_JANSHS010000365.1:0-4889 GCF_047461695.1 Synechococcus sp. R6-7 | reverse complement strand
GCTTAGCGGTCGGAGCCGGGTAGTTTACTTACGTTGCAAACAATCATAACTCATACCAACTTCGAGTTGTAAAGATTTCCTTAACTTTTCTGCTCCCCAACCCTAATGCATTCGCCGAAGGGTCGCGTAGCGATAGCAGCCGGATTCCTATCCAGAACTGGGGATCTGGATACCCTTTAGCAAAGGGATCCAAGGCCAGCGGATCACCTGCAGCAGGTTGGAAAAGTCATCCCGCCAGACGGGATCCCCGGCCTGGGGCAAAAGGGGCTGCCAGGGATCCAGTTCCTGCAGGACTCCAGAGTTTTGGGCCAAAGGGCTCCGCCCTGCTGAGGCGGTCGTCGAAGCGTCGCGCGGCGATAACAGCACCCAGTGGGAAGGGGCCAGCCCCGCCTGGCGTTGCTCAGGGGAGAGATCCCGGTGGTCTTGGTGCCAAGCGTGAAGCTGCAGGGATCCGGCCAGGCCGGCCAACAGCGGGGCCAGGTCGAGGTGGCGGTTGGTGATGTTGAAGAGCAGCCAGCCGTGGGGCTTGAGCTTGCTGAGGTAGAGGGCCAAAGCCTCTTGCGTGAGCAAATGCACCGGCACTGCGTCAGAGCTGAAGGCATCCATCACCATCAGGTCATAGCTGCCCTCTGGGATCCCCTTGAGGCTGAGCCGGGCATCACCGAGGATGACCTGCACCTGCGCCCGCGTCTGGGCCCACCGGAGATAGGAAAAATAGCGGCTCGCCCAATCGACCACGGTGGGATCCAACTCGAAAAACGTCCACTCATCCCCTGGCTCGGCATAGGCGGCCAACGTGCCGATCCCCAGCCCCAACACCGCAATGGCGGGTATGGGATCCACAGTCTGGGCTCTGAACGCCGCAAACACCTGCCCAACCGGCCCAGACCGAGAAAAATAGGTCAGCGGCTCCAGCGCTTTTTCCGGATCCAAGTTTTGGCTGCCGTGTAGAGTGGTGCCGTGCAGAAGGCTGCGGAAGGATCCCTGCTCAGTTTGGTATTCCACGATCCGGTTGAGGCCGAAGGCGCTGCGCTCGCTGTGGATCACCTGCAGTCCCGGCTGCAGCCAGGGTTGCCCCAGCAGCACAACCAACCCCGCCATTGCTCCCACCCAACCGACCTTGGCCTGCCAGCCAGGGGCTCCGCTCTGCTGCTGTGAACGGCTCTCCCCTGACACCAACAGCGCCAGCACCGCCCAGCCCAACGCCAAACCCACCCCAGCGCCCACCTGCAGCAACGCCTGCGGTTGAAAGTGCAACAGCAGCAAAGGCAGGAGCAGCCCCAGCCCCAGCCACAGGCCCACCCGCCCCCCCTGCGCCCCCAGCACGGCCAGCGACATCCCCAGCAACAGGGGATATTCCAGCACCGTCTCGAACACCTGCGGTGCCAAGAGGGCAGAGAACATTCCCCCCAAACTCCCCCCCAAAGCCAGCCACAGGTAAAACTGCGTCAACTGCTCCACCGGCGGGCGACGGCAAGCCAACCGGCTGTGGCAGCCCCAGCTCACCAGCCCAAAGGTGGTCAGATGCAGCGGCAAAAGCAAAAAACCCGGCCTCACCCAGCCCAAGACCTGTGTCCCCACCGCCCCGCAGGCCAGAAGAGCTGTCGTTCCCAAAACCCCCTTATTGGGGTGGATCCCCCCGAAAGCCAGCATGAATGTCAGCAGATAGATCCCCAGAGGAATGGCCCACAACAGGGGCACTGCCGCCACGTCGGTGGTCAACAAGGTGGTGACCGCCACCAACAGGCCCGCCGGCAAAAAAGCCAGACCCGCCCAGCGCCAACGCTCTCGCCAGGAAACAGCCCAATTCCCCAGAGCAGCGCTGGATCCCTGGGAATCCGCCCCGCGTTCTTGTGGCTCGGCAACGCCGTTGCAACTGAGCAGCAGACCCACCCCGCTCAGCAGCACCAGGGCTGCCACCAGCGCGTAGGATCCCGTCCACAGGAGAGTTTGCCAAGCCAAAGACAGACGAGGCTCCAACACCAGCGGGTACCCCAGCAGCCCGCCCAAGCTGCCGGCATTGCTGGCCACATAGAGAAAATAGGGATCCAAAGCCTCCCGTTGCCCCGCGACCCCTCTTGCCGCCAACCCCCGTTGCAGCAACGGCGTCGTCGCCGACAGGAGAAACAGCGGCACCCCAGCTCCCAAGGTCAAGTTTGCCAACAGAGCGAGAGGGGGCCACCATCCTTCCGGTTGGCCGGGGATCCCCAATTGAAAGGGCAAAAGCCTCAGACCGGCCAGCAACAGGATCCCGTGGATCAGCACCCCCATCCTGGGATTGAGGCCGCGCCCCAGCCGATCTGCCCACAGGTAGCCCAAAAGCAGGGTGGCCTGAAAAAAGGCCAGGCAGGTATTCCACACCAGGGGGGATCCCCCCCACAGCGGCAGCAGCAACTTGCCCACCAACAACTGTCCCCAGAAGAGGCAAAAAGCGCTACCAAACAAGCTGAGGCCAACTAGCCAAACCAAAGCCGACCCACCGCAAAACCCTCAACTGCCAGTATTCCCCACTTTCTCCCGGAAGCTTGAGATGGGATGTTGTAGCCGCTTGGTGGTGCCCCTTGGGATCACCCAACTCAGAGGAAGGCCGATCCTTGTTCCTCGATTCAAGTGCGCCAACGGGTGGAAGGGGGCCACCCTCCGCCGGTACTCTCAGTTGCCCCGATCACAAGGACTTTGTCCCGCTGTCGCGAACAGTTAGGATCGCAACGCTGACTCAAACCTACACTGCACCCCCATGTTGCCATGCAGCGCCAACGCGAACACAGAGCATCGCTGGCTCTGGCGTGACCAGCCCATTCGCTACCAACAGTCGGGATCCACAGGCCCAGCCGTGTTGCTCATCCATGGCTTTGGGGCCAGCAGCGACCATTGGCGGAAAAATTTGCCGGAGCTGGGGCAGCACTGTCAGGTGTATGCGGTCGATTTGTTGGGGTTTGGGGGATCCGCCAAGCCCCTGCCGGGATCCCCTTTGCCCTACACCTTTGAGACCTGGGGATCCCTGGTGGCCGATTTTGTGCGGGAGGTGATGGGCCAGCCGGCCTACCTGGTGGGCAACTCGATTGGCTGCATTGTGGCTTTGCAGGCGGCGGTTCTGGATCCGGCCCAGGTTTTGGGGGTGGCGATGTTGGATCCCTCGCTGCGGCTGTTGCACGAGCGGAAACGAAAGCAGATCTCCTGGCTGCGCCGCCGGTTCACCCCTTTGCTTCAATCCCTACTGGGGTGGCCTCCCTTTGGTCGTTTCTTCTTTGCTCAGGTGGCCCAGGCTAGGGCCATTCGCAATATCCTCCTCCAAGCCTACGGGCGCAAAGAAGCGGTTACCGAGGAGCTGATCCAGCTTTTGCTCAAACCCGCTTTGGAGCCGGGGGCGGCAGAGGTCTTTTTGGCCTTTGTGCGCTATTCTCAGGGGCCTTTGGCTGAAGATCTCTTGCCTCAGCTCACCTGTCCCGTCTTGATCTTGTGGGGGGAAGCGGATCCCTGGGAACCCATTGCTCTGGGGCGGGCCCTGGCAGAGTTTCCTTGCGTGGTGGGGTTCATCCCATTGCCGGGGGTCGGCCATTGCCCCCAGGATGAAGCCCCCGAGCTGGTCAACCCGCTGCTGTTGGACTGGATCCGGGATCCCACCCGAAAACCTGAGAAAGGACTCCATTCTCTCCCCCCAGAAGAGGGGAGCTAGGAAGCGGCGCAGCAGGAGCTTCCCCGTGCTGGGGAATGGCATGGGCTGCCCTTGGAATCCTCGTACCTACGCCCGACCGAGGTGCTCCAGTCGATCCAGGTTGGGGCCGCTCAGCCGGAATGCCTGGCCAAACCCCTGGATGAAGCTGCCAGCTTTGGGGATGATCTGACAGAAGTGAAAATCCGCCAAGCCCAGGATCATCTCGGCAATCTCGTACTTGGCGCGGTAGAGGGCTTCAAACCCCTGCGCCTGCGCCTCCTCGCGGCTGAGAAACTGGGCTTCTCCGCTCACCATCACCCGCGGCAGGGCGTGGTTACTGCGGGGATCCCCTGGGGTGGGCGGCTCGTGGATGAGCAGGCTGGCACGGGGATCCGCCCGCAAAGCCTGGGTGTGGGCAGAAAGATCGCTGATGACAATGGCAAAGCGCAAGGGATCCCGCTGCACCACAAAAGGCACCAACGACACCGCCGGGGATCCCTGCTCCAGCACCGCCAAGCTGGCCACCGGCTGGCCATCCAGCAGCATATTTAACTGTTCCAGCACCGACATGGTTGTCCTCCAGTCCCCTTGCTATTATCAGCTCCCCTGTACTGGGACAAGAGCCACAACCCTGCTTACAGGCTGTTCCTGGCCTGGTTGAACTCTGCCCGGCAGCTCGGAACATTGGGCGTCAACAACGTTGTAAATAAAACTTTACAATCCTACGCAAAGCAAGCTACGCTGGTGAAGAAAGCACAAGGAGAACCCTATGACCCGATATCGCTCCGTCGTCGTCGAAGAAGGCGGTCGGCTGAACAACTACGCCATTGAGCCAGAAATGTATGTGGATAGCACCCCCCGCGTGGGCTTCACCGACTATGCAGAGCGCTTGAACGGGCGCTTGGCAATGATCGGCTTTGTTGCCCTGATCCTGTTTGAAGCTCTGTCTGGTACCACCCTGATTGGCTGGCTGCAGTCCCTGGGCCGATAAGCCAAAGAACGCTTCCTAGGAAGAGGGCTGTCTCTAATCGCCGATTGACTGTTCGCGATAGTGGGACGGAGTCCTCACTTTGCTGCACAGTTCTCTACAACCTGATGTGCAAACGCTAGGCAGTTGTGCGAGTGTGCAGAGAGCGGGTGGTTAGGTTTATGTTTCTAGACCCCAGCTACCGTTTGAAATGTACCCCAAGCTCTGGGGGAACTAACGCCTGTGGAGACTCCTCTGGCGGGGTGG
>NZ_JANSHS010000364.1:0-17766 GCF_047461695.1 Synechococcus sp. R6-7 | reverse complement strand
AGATAAATGACTATGCGTTGTGGAACGGTTTATTGCAATTGACCTACTCGCGACCGCTATAGCTGGCTTCCGCCCAGAGCGTGAGCTGGGGGCCTTACGGCACTCCTTCGTAAATCACATAGACTCCGGCGCGCTCAGGCCGAGAATGCCGGTGAGGACGTTAAACAAAACCTGCTGCGTGGCCTGCACCAATTGGATGCGGGCTTGGGCCAAAAGGGGATCCTCTTTCAAGAGCGGCAAAATACGGCAGTTGTCGTAAAACTTGTTGAAATCGGCGGCGATGGCTTCTGCATAGCGGATGATCTTGTGGGGAGCGCGCTCTTCGGCAGCGGCGATCAGCTCATCCGGCAAGGCCAACAAGCGCAGCAGCAGGGCCCGCTCTTCTGGCTCTTTGTAGGGCAGTTTTTGTTGCTCCGTCAAAGGGACTTTGTTGGTCAGTTCAACCTTTTCTTCTTCCTGTAGCCGCCGCAGCAGAGTGCAACAGCGGGCATGGCTGTAGTGAACATACACGACCGGGTTATCGAAAGTTTGCTTGACGGCCAAATCCAAATCGAAGTTGATGGGGCTGTCCATGCTGCTGCTAAGCAAAAACCAGCGGGCTGCATCGACCCCCACGCCAATTTCTGGATCTTCGATCAGGTCATTGAGTGAGACAAAGTTGCCGGTGCGCTTGGACATGCGCACTTCGGTTTTCTCACCGGTTTGCGGGTCGGTTTTGAACAATTTGACAAATTGTCCAATCAAGATTTCCAGCTTGACATCTGGGCTGAAGGCACCCACCGCCGCCTTTAAGCGGCCGATATAGCCATGGTGATCCGAGCCGAGAATGTTGATCAGCCGGTGATATCCCCGCTGCACTTTATCCCGGTGGTAGGCAATATCGGCGGCTAGATAAGTGAACGAACCATCGGCCTTTTGCACCACCCGATCCTTGTCGTCGCCAAATTCTTGGGTTTTGAAATAGACGGCCTCTTCGGCCCCTGGCTTGGGATCCTCACCCCGCGGCGCTTTGGCTTTGTAGAGAAAGCCGCGCTCTTGCAGCTCCTGCAAAGCTTGCTGGATGGCGCTCAGGCCTGTCTGGGGATCGGGGGTGTGCAGGCGGCGCTCGCTAAACCAGTGATCAAACTCGGTGCGTAGTTGTTGCAGGGTCTGCTTTTGCCAGGCCAGCATTTCCCCATAGGCAAAATCGGTGTACTCCTCTAGGGTGGTGGGCAGAGGGCGGATCCCGGCTTTCACCTGCTCCAAGAGACGTTGGGCCATCTCGATCAAGTAGGTGCCGTGATAGGCATCTTCCGGCAAAGCGATGTCTTCCCCCTGCAGTTGCCGCACCCGCACCTCGAGGGACTGGCCCAGGAGCCGCATCTGGTTGCCGGCATCGTTGATGTAAAACTCCCGCTCCACCTGGTGGCCCGTCCAGTGCAGCAAGTTGGCCAACGTAGAGCCAACGGCAGCCCAGCGCCCATGGCCGACGTGCAAAGGCCCCGTCGGGTTGGCGGAGACAAACTCCAGCAGAATGCGCTCAGGATGGGGAATGGCTGTTTTGCCGAAGTGTTCTCCCAGATGCAGCAGCTCCTGCAGGCGCTCGGCCAAAAAGGGATCCCCCAGCCGGAAGTTGAGATACCCTCCTCCCGCCACCTGAGTTTCGATGTCCGGCAGATCCAAGTGTTTTTGCAGGGTTTGGGCGATCTGGGCCGGTGCTAGGCGGCAGAGCTTGGCCATGCCCAGGGGGGTGGGACAGGCGTAATCGCCGTAGCGAGGGTCGCTGGGGATCTGGATCACGGGGGCAATCGCTGTGGCTTGCTGGGGGGCCAGGGATCCCAGTTGCCCCGCCTCTGAGGCCCGTCGAATGCTCTCGGCTACGGCGGCGGTGAGAAACCGAATCAGCGAGGTGGATACGGGTTGAGTGGCCATGGCTGTTCGTGTCGGCAGACGTCGAGAGAGGTTCCAGGGATGCCTGGGGCAGTAAAAGCATCATCATATCGACAGCCAACCGGCTCTGACAAAATCTGACAAAAGATAAAGAATAGATGCTCCTCCAGCCAAACTTTGCTTTTGCTCGCCTGCTTTGCGAAGATGGCTCTGACAAATTGACGGGACAGAGCTTTAGGCCAAGCTTTTGGGTACAAAGTATCACCGAATACAAAAGTTTAACTCTGCTTTGCTAAGTTGTTTGGCGGTAATGCTCGCCTTCCCGCTTGCGGATTTCTGCTGAGACAGCTGCTGTGGAGTTTACTAGTATGTCCATCCCGAAATCGTCGCGTCGCCAATTCATTCAGTCTGCTGCTGCGGCTGCCTCTTGGGTTGCCGTTGGAGGGCTAAAGGCGAGGGCTCAGAGCCGCGGGCCGCTTCTGGTTTCCCAGGGACTGACGCCCCTGAAGTTTACCCTCTCTTGGTTGCCCTCTTCGATGGATACCCCCCTTGTAACGGCGATCTTGAAGGGCTACTTCGCCGAAGAGGGGCTGGAGGTCACCTACGAGCGCGGCTATGGCTCCGCCGATTCCATCACCAAGATTGCCGCTGGCCAGTACGACCTGGGGGAAGGGGATCCCTACTCCATGATCGAGTTCAATGCCAAAAATCCGGACGTGCCCTTGGTAGCGATCTATGTCCACTTCAATCGCTCTCCCTTTGGCATCTACACCTTGAAAGATAAGGGCATTGGGGAGCCGGCCCAACTGGCGGGCAAGAAGCTAGGAGCACCGGCAGGGGATGCGCCGCGTCGGCTCTGGCCGGTCTTTGCCAAGCAAGTCGGCATCGATCCGGGCTCGGTGGAGTGGGTAACTATGGAGCCGCAGTTGCGCGAACCTTTCCTCATCCAAGGTCGGGTGGATGCCATCAGCGGCTTTATGACCTCAGCCATGCCCAATCTGGTGCGGGGCGGCGTCAGCTTGGAGGACATCACGGCTTTCCTTTACAACGACTATGGCCTTGAGCTGTACGGCAATGCGCTCATCACTCGTGTGCAATTGCTGCGTGAGAAGCCTGAGCAATTCAAAGCTTTCTTGCGGGCCTATGTCAAGGGTTGGCAAGACACTATTCGTGATACCGATGGCAATATGTTGGCCCTTCTGGACAAAGCCAAGGCCGACGGACAAGTGCTGGATACGGCAATTGAGAAATTGCGCCTTACCCTGGCAATGCCGCGCCTGTTTGTTACCGATGAGGTGCGACAAATTGGTTTGGGGGATGTAGTGCCTGCTCGTATGGAAACCTCGATTGCTCAGGTGGTGGATGGCTTTGGCTTGCCCACTAAGCCCTCTCTAGAGCAAGTGTTTGATGGAAGTCTGCTCCCACCCAAGTCTGAGCGGATGATTGGATAATCTGGGTTAGGCCAGCAACGATTTTGAAGCCTCTGTCTATTGGCTTGCCGGTGCAGGCCAACTTATCCTGCTTGCTGGGAGGCTATTTCTGGCTGCAGGTGCGGTCTGCGTCCTTATTGGATCCCTCATCCGCGAAGTATCCCCAAAGCTTTTCGTGGCAGGGATCCCAGGCTGCTCCTGAAAGAGGCCGACGGGGGACCTGTTCGCGTTGGTGGATGGGAGACCGGAAGCGGCATGGAGCAGTAGGGGAGTGTCTCGAACTTTGTTTAGGGTTACCCAAGAACGCCGTAAGGCCCCTGCCTTTGGGCATGGGGAGCATGTCAATGAAATCAAACCTGAGAAACAGATGTATTGGGAAGAGTAGCTTAGGGGTGCTTGAAGTCGAGATAGCTTTTCCGATCCCGAAAAAAAGCTGAATAAGTTTGTGGTGCTCAGGGATCCCTTTTAACCTGGAGGGGATCACTAGGGAGTTTAGGCCCTTGGAAACTTTTGTTCTGATTAAGCAAGTTCCCGATCAAAACGCCAAGGCCGGCATCAACAGTGACGGCACGATCGATCGCGCCAAGGCCAAGCGGATGTTAAACCCTTTTGATCGCTATGCACTGGAAGCAGCTCTGCAAACCAAACGGCAACACGGGGCGAGAGTAACGGCAATTACAATGGGGCCACCCCCGGCCATTGAGGTGCTCTACGAGGCCATTGCCCACGGGGTGGATCGGGGTATTTTGATGACCGACCGCCGCTTGGCCGCTTCCGATACCCTAGCCACTGCCTATACTCTGGCCCAGACGGTTCGCTATGCTGGCCGGCCCGATGTGATCTTCTGCGGGCTCCAGACCACCGACGGCGATACGGCCCAGGTGGGGCCGCAGTTGGCGGAGCGGTTGGGGATCCCTCAGGTCACCTATTGCGAAGCCTTCGAGATTCGGGATGGGATCCTGGTGGCGCGGCGGGCCATCGAAGGGGGATCCCAAATCGTAATGGTGCCCCTGCCGGTTTTGATTACGGTGGCCAATTCCGCTCGGCGTTTGGCCTACCCCACTCTACGGGGTGTGCAGCGGGTGCAGCGGCTAATGCGGGATGAAATGGCACGGGCCGAGGCAATCCAGATCCTCAACTTGGACGATGTGGGGGCAGACCCGGAGCGCTGCGGTCTCAAGGGATCCCCAACCATCGTGGCTGCCACCGAAAAAGTGGGGGAAATTGGCGGCAACTGTCAGATCTTTCAAGGGCAGTCCGTCCCCCAACTGGTCAACCAACTAACTCAGGCCGTTGACCTCTTCCGCTACGCGGCAACTTCCTAGATCTTCTGCCTTGCATCCCTCTGGCCAATTCTTATCTCCATCACCTTTCAATCCTCATCGTCTCATCTATCGATCCCCAGGGTGGCTAGCCGGCGAAAGCTCCCGGTTTTGGGCGGTGAAAAGTTAACTCAGAAAGACTCTGCTGACCTCGTCGCAATTGCAACACCCAAGATTGCCCTCGACCCGATTCAATCCCGATCTCAACCTAGGAGTCACAGTTTTATGGATCGCAAGCGGATAGTGGTCTTCGCCGAGCAGGTGAACGGGGAACTGCAGCCCATTGGCTTAGAGTTGTTGGGGGCCGGGCGGCGGCTGGCCGATAAGCTGGGAGCCACCTTGAGCGCTCTTGTGCTTGGATACAACATTGCCCACTTGCCCCCAATTCTGATCGGCCACGGGGCAGATCAAGTCTTCATTGCCGATCATCCGGAGTTGGCCGAATACCGCACCCTGCCCTACCGCCGGGTGATCACAGACTTGATCAAAAGCTGGCCCCAACCACCCCACACCATCCTGCTGGGATCCACCACCACCGGGCGAGATCTGGCCCCCCGCTTGGCCGCCCACCTGGAGACCGGCCTGACCGCTGACTGCACCGAGCTGGACATTGGCCCCTTCGAGTACACCAACAGCAAAGATCCCAGCAAGTCCGGCCTCTTCCCCGACTGCCTTTATGCCATCCGGCCCAGCTTCGGCGAATCTCTCAAGGCTCGCATCCTTGGCCCCTGGAAAAACCCGCAAATGGCCACAGTACGACCAGGGGTGATGGTGCCTCTGCCCTGGGATGGATCCCGCCAGGGGGACGTGATCCCGGTGCCGGTCAACTTGGATCCCGGCGATCTGCGCCTGCAGATTGTGGAAACGGTGCGCAACCTGTCCCAGGCGGTAGATCTCACCCGCGCCAAGGTGATCGTTTCCGGCGGCTACGGGCTGGGATCCCCAGAGGGATTTGAGCTGTTGAGGGAGTTGGCCGCTTGTTTTCCCAACAGCGCCGTCGGCTCCTCCCGCAAGGCCGTGGATTCTGGGTGGATCCCCTATGCCCACCAGGTGGGCCAAACCGGCAAGACCGTCCGCCCCCAGCTCTACATCGCCTGCGGCATTTCTGGGGCCATTCAACATCGCGTGGGCATGGACAAATCCCAGACGATCATTGCCATCAACAAAGACAGCGCCGCTCCTATCTTCAAATTTGCCCACTACGGCATTGTCGGGGATCTCTACCAGGTGGTGCCGGAGCTGATCCGGCAACTGCGACAGAGACAGGAGGAGCTCCGAGAAGGCGCCGAGGGCCAGCCTTTCCAGAGCCTCGGCGAGCGGATCCCAATTTTGCAGAGTCGATGAGAGATGGTTGGCAAAAACGCTCTCAGTGCAGGGCCATTGTCAGCAGCCCCTGCTGCCCCAGCAACACCTCCCGCAACAGGGTAACCAGGCCCACCCAAACCACAGGGGCCATGTCCACACCTCCCAGAGGCGGGATCAGGCGACGGGTCGGGCGCAACAGAAACTCCGTCAGGCCGACCACCAACGAGTAGGGCAACCGAGAAGTATCCAGTTGCGGATACCACGACAGAAAGATGCGCAGCACAAACAGGAGGGTGTAGAGCGCCAACAGTGGGCCAAGCACCCAAGAGGTGAGAATTGGCAGCATAGGTTACTCAAAGAACAGGTTTACTGGTGGCAGTTCTCTCCATTTTGCTCTAATTGGGAGGGTCTGCTGGAGTCCAGAGATACCTCGGGGAATGCAGGCGCTCGGCCCAAGTCAAACCCCAACTTTTTTAAACTTTAACCCTCTTCCCGAAAATGGCCTTACCGGCGGGGCAGCAACAGTTAAAGACTAGCGTCATAATGGACGTATCTTGCTGGACTGCAGGCAGGGATCCCATGCAAGGAAAACTACAAGAGATCGATATCCGCAGCATCCTTCAGCTCATCGAGCTGGGCCAGCGCACCGGTGAGCTTTTTGTAGAGGCCAGCCCCTCTGTCTACTGGTTTGTCTTCTTCCTGAATGGGCGGATTATCTACGCCTCTGAAACGGAAGGGAACATTGCCCGCCTCAGAGACTATCTGCACCGCTTCAAGCTGGAAGCCGCCCTGGAGGAAATTCAAATTCCCCACAAAGCCGCGGTCAACGCCCCCGAATACAACCGCCTCTGGTCTTTGCTGGAAAGCCACAAGCTCAACCCCAACCAGGGCAAGCAAATCCTGCTGGGCATGGTGCGGGAAGTCCTCTTCGACCTGCTTAGCCTCCACCAGGGTTCCTTCATTTTTGAGGCCGGATCCCCCCTGGCCCCCCAGTTGACCACCTTCCCCGTCACCCCCCTGCTCACCGAGATCGTAGCCCAAGTGCAGGAGTGGAAAAAGCTGCACCCCTACATCCAAGCTCCCAACCAAGCTCCCACCATCGTCAACCCCCTGCCGCTCCAGCAAAACCTGCCCGCCCCCGTCTTCAAAGCCCTGAGCGAGTGGTCAGACGGCAAAACCAGCATTCGCCAGATGGGTCGCTACCTGGGTCGAGACACCCTGGCGGTGGCCAAGGCCATCTATCCCTACGTCCGCCAAGGGGCCATTCAACTGTCCGAGCCCGTCTTGATCGCGGAGCCCAAGCCCAGCCGTCCCCTCAAACCCAGCCATAAGCCCAGCCACATCCTTTGCATCGACGACTCCATGGCCATCCAAAAAACCGTAGAGTTCATCCTGCAAAACGAGGGCTACCAGGTTACCACCATCGGCAATCCTCTCAAAGCGCTGGGACAGGTGTTTCTTCTCAACCCCGACATGATTCTCTGCGATGTGGCCATGCCCAAATTGGATGGGTATGAGCTGTGCGCCATGTTGCGCAAGTCCAGCCAGTTTCGCGAAACCCCCATGATTATGCTGACCGGCAAGGATGGCTTCACCGATCGGATTAAGGCCCGCATGGCCGGAGCGAACGAATTTTTGAGCAAACCCTTTGCGGAAAAGGAGTTGTTGACCATTGTCGAATCCTACGTGGGCCCTCCCCCCAAACGGGGCGGTGGCGAATAGGCGTTGGGGTAGCCAAAATGTTGGCACAGAAGACTATAGGCGAAGTACTGGACAGAAGAGTGGCCTCACCGAAACAATAGGGGTAGCATGGCCGGCCCGGAGCCAGGGAGCCAGGTGAGGTTACAAGAGCAAACCTCAGTCAAAGCAGCCCGACGGTTGCGCGGGAGTGCAAAAGGAGCAAGACGGCGATGAGCAAAGTGCTGGTGGTGGATGACAACCGTACCTACCTGGAGACCATTTCCAGCTTGCTTTCCGAGAACGGTTTGGAAGTCTCCACAGCAACAGACGGCGTAGAGGCGATGGAGCTCATTCGTCAGCAAAAGCCTGATGTGGTGGTGCTGGATATTGTCATGCCGCGCATGAACGGCTATGAGGTGTGCCGGGAAGTGAAGGGGGATGAGAGCACCAAGCACATTCGCATCGTCGTGTGTTCCACCAAAGACCAGACCTTTGATATCGAGTGGGCCAGGCGCAACCAGGCGGATGCCTATGTAACCAAGCCCTTTAAGCCCCAAGAGCTCCTGGCGACCATCAAACATCAATTGCGGGAGATGAATCGGAAATGAGTCGCGTTTTGGTGGTGGAAGATAGCCAATCCCAGCGGGAGATGATCAGCAAGCTGCTGCAGGAAAACGGCTTCGAGGTGATGACTGTGGAAGACGGGGTGGAGGCCGTAGAGGCGGTGAAGCAAAACAAACCCGACCTGATCGTGCTGGATATTGTCATGCCGCGCATGAATGGGTATGAGGTGTGCCGCCTTCTCAAGGCCGACCCTCTCACCCAAAAAACGCCCATCGTCATGTGTTCTTCCAAGGGCGAAGAATTTGACCGCTACTGGGGGATCCGCCAGGGAGCGGATGCCTACATTGCCAAGCCTTTCCAGCCCCAGGAACTGGTGGGTACGATTAAGCAATTACTGAGAGGCTGAGAGCTGCCCCTTCTGCTTCCACGCCTTTCGGTAGGTCCTGAGAACGACTCTGCGTTTTAAGCAGGGAGGGGGGCGGGATCAACAGTCCACAAGACTATCCATGCGGGGGAGCATCATGCTGGGGGATCTGGATTTATTGATGGGGGATGAGACCCAAGAGTTGCGGGAGATGGAGGCTCCCGAAGGTGAGCTATTCCTAAAGTTCAAGATTGCCACCGGGGAGGAATTTGCGCTGCCAGCGGTATCGGTTGTGGAGGTGATGAGCATTGGCCCAGAGAAAATCACCCCCATGCCCAATGTGGCCCCAGTTTTGCTGGGCACGCTGAATTTGCGGGGCGAGATCATCTGGGTTGCAGACCTGGGGCAATTTTTGGGGATCAGCCCGCCCCTGAACATCGACCGAGCCGAGATTCCTGTGGTGGCCGTGATGGATCAACAGGATTTGCTCATGGGCTTGGCTGTGGATTTAATTGTAGGCATGGAGTGGCTGAAGACTGAATTGGTGCGGCCTGCCCTCACGGCTCCTGAGTCCATGGCTCCTTTTTTGCGAGGGGAATGGGTGGTGCCCGGAACGGGATCGCGCTTGCCATTGCTGGATCAGTCGGCCATCCTGCGATCCAATCGTTGGGGTTGACAAGCGGCCCCCTGGGAGCTCAGCGGGAGGAAAGTGTATAGTTCCTATCAAAGATCCAAGCTAACTCCATCCACAATGGGGAAAGTTGGACCAAATCTATCCCCTACCGATGCGTGTCGAGGCTGTTGAGGGTAAGCCCTGAGACGGCGGCAGAAAGGCCCACTCTTGCTTGACTGAATGTGGAAAAGGGGGGATAGCCTGCATCCATGGGGTTTTGAGGTGTTGGGGGCGTTCCGTTTGCATCTGTGTTGACGCGTGAACAGAGGTAGGCAAGCAGTGAAGGGAGGATCCATGGTTCCGAGCGCGAACAGTCAGAGAGACTACACCGATGCGATGGCCGCCTTTTGGCAGGGAGACTACGTCCGGGCGGTGCGGTTGTTCAACCAAGTGGCCGCTGCTGAACCGCAAGATACTGCTGTCAAGCTGCTGCTGGCTTTGGCACAAAAACAAGCTGGGCAGTTGTTGGAAGCTCGCCAAACCTACAACACCATTTTACAAACAGCCAGTGATCCCGATGAGCTGGAGTCGGCCCGGAAGGGTCTAGAAGAGCTGTTGCAAATGGCACCGGAGCTGGCGGATCTTCCCGATTCCCCAGAAGCGGACGAGTTTCGCTCTCCAGATGAGTTTGCCCGTGGGTCGGATGCCTTTTCGGAAGAGGCTTTCTCTGCTCCCGATCCCTTCCTGCAGTTCGAGGAGATGGGGGAAGAGGAGGCGGATCCCTTTGCTCAGAATCCCTTTCCACTGGAGGCAGACAGCCTTGGCAGCGATTTCATGGGGGAAGAGAGATTTGGGGATCCCTTGGAGACCGGGCTGCAAATGCCGGAGGCTGATCCGCTGGGTTTATCTCACCCGATGCCGACCCATCCTCGGGTAACACCACCGGCCCTCTCGCGACGGGCAGGCTTGGAAGAGGGCGGGCCTCAAACCGATCCGGTGGTCGAAGATGACTTTGCCTTCCTCAACGAGTTCGATCGAGAGCATCTGGAAGCCCTAGAAGGCGACTCCGACTCCATTACGCAGTTGGCCGGCGATGCCGATTTTCCCAATGAGATGGGCTTCTCCCTGCCCGGTTTTGAGGAAGAGGAAGGGGGATCCCTGGAAGAAGGCCTGCCGACCGAATTGGCTGCCCCCATGAGTGAGCCGATCCCTGCCCCCGATGAAGATACTGCCAGTCCCGGCTCTGCCCTCTTCGAGCTTGACGAGCTAGACAGCCTGGATCGCGAACTTGCCGGCATGGATGGCGGTGAGCCGGTGGGTGCCTTCCGCCCAGATGAGGGGGCGACCGGGGGGATGAGCCCAATGGCGGAGACCGGCAGCGGAGCGGCCCAAGTTCTGCTGCCCACGGCCTCCCTCCCTATTCTCAGTGTAGGTGAACAAGGGGCAAGAACCTCTGCTGGGATCGCCAACCGACCGATTGGGGATCGGCAATTGGCCATAGCGCTTATCCAAGGAGCTGTGAGTTTGGCTGCCGGCTTGGCGATTGGCCTTGGGATCCCGGCCAATGGGGGAGCTCGCTTGATTGCCGGGGTGATTGGAGGCGGGCTGATCGGCACAGGAGCAGGGGTTATCCTCGGGGCCAGCAGTGCCAAACAAATTCGCTCCACCGCCCAAGAGCTGGCCGGCCACTTTGCCGCCTTGGCCCAGGGGAATTATTCAGTACGAGCCACAGTCAACACCCACGATGAGCTGGGGCGCTTGGCCGACAGCTTTAACCAGATGGCGGCTGCCCTTGAAGCCAACTTCGCCGAACTGAGCCAGCGGGCTGCCGAGCAAGGGCAAGCTAAGGAAGACCTACAGCGCCAGGTGATTCGCCTGCTGGACGACGTGGAAGGGGCTGCCCGTGGAGACCTGACGGTGCGGGCAGAGGTGACTGCCGACGTGCTGGGGGCTGTGGCCGACTCCTTTAACCTGACCATTCGCAGTCTGCGAGACATTGTCAGCCAGGTGAAGCGGGCCGCCGCCGCAGTGAACAATGCCGCCTTGCAGAACGAGGACTTTGCCCGCAGCCTCTCTGCCGACGCCTTGCGCCAGGCGGAGGAGATTTCCAACTCCCTCAACTCCATTCAGGAGATGACGGACTCCATTCAAGAGGTGGCCAGCAACGCCCGCGAAGCGGCCAACGTGACTGCCCAAGCCACAGAAGCAGCCGCTCGGGGTGAAGAAGCTGTGGATCGCACGGTAAGTGGCATCCTGGAAATTCGCGAAACCGTGGCAGAAACCACCCGCAAAGTGAAGCGATTGGCGGAATCCTCGCAGGAAATTTCCAAAATTGTGGCTTTGATCTCTCAAATTGCCTCGCGCACCAACCTGCTTGCCCTCAACGCCAGCATCGAGGCGGCACGAGCCGGGGAATCGGGACGGGGCTTTGCCATCGTGGCCGATGAGGTGCGACAACTGGCCGACCGAGCTGCCAAAGCCTCGAAGGAGATCGAGCAGATCGTGTTGCAGATTCAATCGGAAACCGGCAACGTGATGACGGCTATGGAAGAAGGCACCCAACTGGTGATCGAGGGGACGCGGCGGGCCGAGCAGGCCAAGAACAGCCTGGACGAGATTATCGAGGTCAGTCGCCGGATCGACGAGTTGGTGCGGGCGATCTTTCAGGCCACCGTGCAACAAACGGAAACCTCTCGCTCTGTGGCGCAGGTGATGCAATCGGTGGAGTTGACCGCCAACGAGACCTCTAAGGAGGCGCAGAAGGTGGCAGCTTCGCTCCAACAGTTGGTGAGCATCGCCCGCGAGTTGCAAACTTCTGTCGGTCGCTTCCGGGTTGGGGATGAATGAGCAAATCTGCTGTTTTGAGGGCATTCTAGGGACAAGGATCCCCATGCAGGAGACGTTATCGATCCTTAGCAAATGCCACTGGGATCCCCCTGTTCCGACTTTTGGCCGGACTCTTCGCTCAGGCGAGCCTCAATCTGTCCGGTCTGCTATTACTGATGCATACCTGTGGGCTGTAGGAAGGGCCTCCTGCCATGAATGAAGAAGCACAAAAGCGGATCCTCAGTTATTTCATCGAAGAAGCCCGCGACCACTTGGCAACGATTGAACAAGTGCTCCTCAGCTTGCGGGACAGTATGAGCGATCCCGAGCTGATCAACGAGCTGTTCCGAGCCGCTCACTCCATCAAGGGGGGAGCTGCCATGCTGGGCCTCACCAGCATCCAACGGACGGCCCACCGCATGGAAGATTTTTTCAACATCTTTCGCTCCCGTCCAGGCGGAGTGCCTGTCGACCAGCACCTGGAAACCCTGCTGCTGCGGGCTTTTGATGGGCTTTCGATGTTGTTGGAGGAGCTGCAGAGCCCCCGCGGCCTCACCCAAGAAGTCAGCAACACCACCCTGGCGGAACTGGAGCCGGTTTTTCAAGAGACCGAAAGGCACATTCAAAATCTTCTTGGCGAGGGCACTGTTCCCAGCCTTGCTCCAACTCCCGTCTCGTCGCCGGCGGTTCGCACCCTGCAGCAGGACATGGCGGAGGTGGTGCCGCAGCAGTTGCGCCAGATGCTGGAGCTGTTTAAACAACGGGATCAGGCAGATGTCCGAGAGCGCTTGGCAGCGGCGAATGCCGTTCTCAAGGAGATCGGGCAAGTCCATCATCTGGCGGGCTGGCAACAGTTGACGGAAACTTTCGAGCAAGCCCTGGGCAACCCCGATGTCGACCTGCGAACTTTGGCTTTGGTTGCCTTGCGGGATTTGAAGCAGGGACAGCAGCTCATCCTAGACGGCAAGGCCGAACAGGTTGCCCCTTCTTCAGAACTGCAACAATTGGCTCGCCCTGCCGCTCCCCCTGCCCCACCGGATCCTCTTGAGGTGGTGGTGCATCAGCAGATCCCGGCCCTGTTGCGCCAGATGCTGGAGCTGTTCAAACGTCCTGACGACCCGGCCACTCGACCGGCCCTGCAAGCTCTGGCCCAATCTTTGCAGGATTTGGGGCAATCTTCGGCTCTGGAACTGGGAGGCTGGACAGACTTGACCCGCTTGGTGGGCGAGATTTTGGCGGATCCCGGCCAGGATTTGCGGCAGTTGGCCCTGCCGGTGCTGCGAGATCTGAAGCAAGCCCACCAGGCCCTGGCCAATGGAGCGGCAAACACCATTCAGCCCTCGGCTGAGCTGCTGGCTTTCCGCCCTGTTCCGGCAGCCCCTGAAGAGCCAGAAGTCCCTGAGCCCTTCGACCTTGGTCTTGCTTGGGGGTCTGAGGCAGAGCCGCTGTTCCCCCAACCCGAGGAGGGTGCCTCGGAGGATTGGGCTGTGGCTGCTGGGATCCCTGCGGAGGAAGGCGCTACCCCCGATCTGAGCTGGGAAGCGGTAACCCTCGCTGAGACATCCTTTCAAGAGGATGAGCCCGGAGCTGCCCTGTCGCCGGAGCAGGAGAGCGCAGAGACAAGCTGGGATCTGGTGGCAGAGCAGACCTCATCCCTTTGGGAAGTGGGCACTGCTGAGGACTCCGTCCCGCTGGCGGGAACAGATTCAGAGCACCGATCTGCTCCCGCGGAAGAGGGGGATCTGGATCTGAGTTGGCCAGGGATCCGAGCCGAAGCGGCTTGGGAGGAAGACTGGAGGACAGCTGCCGTGCCGGCAGAAAGCCCAGAAGAGGACGGGCAGGGAGCTGACTTGGCCTCTGTTGCGGACGACTTCGGTCGCGTTAGCGGAGCGGAGCTCTATGCCACTCCCTTGGATCTGGAGGAAGAAGCCACCTCAGCCTTTGACGAGCTGTTTGCCAACGCAGAAGCGCTATCCGATATTGAAGAATTCCCAACGGAGCTGATCCCCTCCTCTCCTGAGCCCCTCTTGCAGACCTTTGAGGATCTGAGCCCAAGGTTGGATGAGGAGAGAGCTGAGGCCGATCTGGCGGAGCTGTTTGCCGAAGTGGTGGGTGAAGGGGCAGAGGGGTTTGTCTCTGCTGAGCCTGCCTGGGATGCTGAACAGGAGCCGACTGCCCAGAGCGTTGCTGCGGAAATGGGCGAGGGATCCGGCTTTGTCCCGGACGAAGCCGCAAGTGCCGGGGTAGAGGCCCTATTTGAGCTGGAGGAACTTCCCGTAGAGAGTGCTTTCCGGCAGGAAGGGTCTCAGCTTCCGGACTTGGAGGCCGTTCCCGCTGGTGAGCCGGAGGCCGATCCTTGGGCGGCTGAACCGTCCCCACCCCTTCAGGAAGCCCTTGAGGACGGGGAAATCGCAGCAGATCTCTGGGCTGAATTTTCCGCGGATATCCAGCTAGAGGATTTTTCCATCCCAGCAGATTATCTGGCAGAGTCGGGATCCGACGAGGTGGGATCCTCAGAGTTCGCCGACTCTGCTGCCTTTGATACTGCCGAAGACAGCCTGGAGAGCTTTTTTTCCACCCCTGCGGCAGAAGCCGATCCGGCTTGGTCGATGCCGGAAGCAAGTGAACCTTCCGTATTTTTGGATCCCTCTTTTGGCCCATCCCTGGACATCGCTGAGGCTGATGCTGCCGAAGCTGAGCAACTGGGGGATCTCTTTATCGGCGAACCCTTCCCCACGTCGCCCGACATGGCCAATGAGCCGAGGGAATCGCCAATTCCAGACTTCGGAGCCGAGCTGAGCCTAGGGGATCTCTTCGCCGGCGAGACCCTCGAGGAGGCGTCCGATGGGGACTCCATCCCCCTGACCCAATCAGCAGCTGGGGACACAGCAGAAGCCCAGGAGTGGGCGCTTCTGGAGGATCTGTTCCCGGTCCAGGAGGAGTCTTTCGCAGACCTGCAACCCACGGCTGAGGAGGCAGTCGCCCCTTCCCCCGAGCTCTCCTTCGACCGTCTCGATGCCCTATTCACCCAGGAATCCGACCCAGAAGAACTGAGCCTGGGGGCCAGGGGATCCCTCTCGGCCATGGATGCCGATGGCGGTCGCGCTAGCGGAGCGGAGCTCTACGACCAGGTGGATCTGGATGAGTTGAGCCAGTTCTTTGCAGAAGGGGAAGCGCCCCAAGAAGAACCCCCCTTGGATCTTGCCACCTTCCTGGAGGACACAGAAGCTTTGCAAGCGAGCAGCCTGGCGGAAGTGCCCGTGTCTGAGCCAGAGCCGCCGGTTGCCGCACTGGAGGAAGAAAATGCCCTCCAGCCTGCGGAGGACGATCTGGAAAGCCAGTTGGCCAGCCTGTTTGCAGAGGATGAATCCTTAGCCGTTCCTGTTGGCGAGGCCGAGACCCCAGAGGAAGAGGCGCTGGAAGCTGCTCCGGCTCCCCGTTTGGACGATTTGGCCGCCCTCTTCGACGCTGCCGAGCCGGCGGTAACCCCTGAGCTAGAAAAGGCTATCGCCCCCCTTGTGGGATCCCCTGCAGCCGCGAGCGGCGAGGCTGCTGACGACTTTGCAGCCCAGCTGGAATCGCTCCTGGGCGATCTCGAGGTTCCTGCCCAAGCACCTGCTGCGGCGCCAGCACCTTCGCCGCCAGTTGCCGCTGCTGCTCCAGCAACCCCCACCCCAGCAGCAGCTGCCCCGGCGGCAACTGGGCCGACTTCACGGCGAACTGCTGCCCTCAGCAACCCTGTGATGCGGGTGGAGGTGCGCCACCTCGACTCCATCAACAACCTGGTGGGAGAGTTGGTGGTCATCCGCAACAGCATGGAGCAAAACCAAACCCGTCTGCGCCAGTTTCTGGATGGCCTGTTGGGCCGTGTGCAACAGCTAGGGGATCTGGGCCAGCGCATGCGGGATCAGTATGACCGCTCCTTGCTGGAATCGGCTTTGTTCTCCAGCCGCAGCAGCTCAGCCTATGGCGGCACGGTAACGGTGGGCTTCGGTCGAAATGGGGAGGGATCCAGCCGAGGAAGGCGGAGTCATTCCTCCGGCCAAGAGTTCGACAAGCTGGAGATGGACCAGTTTACGGCCTTCCACGCTCTGGCCCAGGAGATCATTGAGCTCATCGTGCGGGTGCGCGAGTCCTCCTCCGACATCGAGTTTGCCGTGGATGAGGCCGAGCAGATCACCCGCCAATTCCGGCAGGTAACCACCCAACTGCAAGAGGGCCTGAACCGGGCGCGCATGGTGCCCTTCTCGCAAGTTGCCGATCGGTTGCCCCGCGCCATTCGGGATCTCTCCATCAAAACGGGCAAGCAGGCCAGCCTGGTGGTGGAGGGACGCGACACCCTTATCGACAAGGCCATCCTGGAGGAGCTCTATGACCCGATGACCCATCTGGTGAACAACGCCCTGGTACACGGGATCGAGACCCCTGAGGAGCGGCGGCGGGCGGGCAAGCCCCCTGAGGGCAAGATCACCGTCAAGGCCTTCTATCAGGGCAACCAAACCATCATCATCGTCTCGGACGATGGCGCCGGGATCCCGGTGGAGAAGGTCAAGGCCAAGGCCCAAAGGCTGGGGCTGCTGTCGGAGCAAGCCGACGAAGACGAAGTGTTCAACGTTCTCTTCCACCCTGGCTTCAGCGTTCGCGAGGCCAGCGAGGTGGACGATCTGGCCGGTCGGGGGGTTGGCTTGGATGTGGTGCGCCGCAACATCACCGATCTGCGCGGCAGTATCCAAGTGGATTCTGTGCGGGGCAAAGGAACCACCTTCACCATCCGCCTCCCCCTCACCCTGAGCATTTCCAAGGCCATGGTGTGTGTCAGCGACAAAGCCCTGATCGCCTTCCCCCTGGATGGCGTGGAGGAGATGCTGGATGTTCCTGCCGACGAAGTTCAGCCGGATGAGCAGGGGCGGCCCTCGATTCTCTGGCGGGATCAGCGCCTTCCCTTCCAGCCCCTCTCGAATCTGCTGGCCTACAGCCGCAGCCACAGCCGCAGCCGTTCCGAGGTGTACAGCATCACTCAGGATGAGGGCATTATTCCCATTGTCATCCTGCAAAGTGCCGGCCAGTATGTTGCCCTGCAGGTGGACAGCTTCGTGGAAGAGCAGGAAATCGTGATCAAGCAACTGCGCGGGCCTGTGCCCAAGCCACTGGGCATTTCTGGGGCAACGGTGTTGGGGAACGGGCGGGTCCTGCCGATTGCCGACATCATCGAGCTGGTGGACATAGCCCACGGTCGCCGTCGGGATCTCAACCGCTTCTGGCTGGATCACCGGGATGAGGAGCCAACCCCAGAAGAGGTGCGCCAGACCACCGTGTTGATCGTGGACGACTCGATCACCGTTCGGGAGCTGCTCTCGATGTCTTTCCAGAAGGTGGGCTACCGGGTGGAACAGGCGCGGGATGGCCAGGATGCCTGGGAAAAGCTGCGCGGCGGCCTGCCCTGCGACCTCATCTTCTGCGACATCGAGATGCCGCGGATGGACGGCCTAGAACTGCTCACCCGCCTGCGGGAAGACAGCAACTTCAAGCATCTCCCGGTTGCCATGCTCACCTCGCGGGGGGCAGAACGGCACCGGCAAACAGCACGGGAGCTGGGAGCAACTGCCTACTTCACCAAGCCCTATCTGGAAGAGGAGCTGCTCAGCGCTGCTGCCCGCATGTTGAGGGGGGAACAGTTGTTGGCGGCCAACCCAACTTCCTAATCGCGACAGCGGTGCGGTTCCCGTTCAGTGTGGCGCAGCAACATAGGGTGCTGTAGGCATGGCACTGATACATTTACGCTGAACACTGCTG
>NZ_JANSHS010000363.1:0-1544 GCF_047461695.1 Synechococcus sp. R6-7 | reverse complement strand
TTATTATTGACTAGAGTCATGCTCTCCCCTCTCTTCTATGGATGCCAAGGATCTGCTTCGGCTTTACCGGGCAGGACGGATCAACTTTGCCGGCGAGAACCTGGCCGCCCTTGACCTGAGCCGGGCTGATTTGATCGGGGTGGATCTCTCCCAAGCAAACCTGCACAGTGCCAATTTGATCTTCGCCTTCTTGGGGCGGGCCAAGCTGCAGAAGGCCAACCTCGTCGGGGCTAACCTCGGGGGGGCCAACCTCAGCCAGGCGGACTTGAGCGAGGCGGATCTCAGGGATGCCCAGTTGCACGGCACCACCCTACAAGGGGCAGATTTGCATGGGGCCAACCTAACGCTGGCTCTGTTGATCGATGCCAACCTGCTGGATGCGGATTTGCGTTGGGCCAACCTCACCAGTGCCAACTTGGGGGGAGCTTGCTTGCGGGGGGCTAATCTCCGTTTCGATAGCCGCCGGGGAGCGGTACTGCGCAACGCCAACCTCAGCCGCGCCGATCTCAGCGGAGCCAACCTGTCGGGAGCGGATTTGACGCGGGCCGACCTGAGCGGGGCCAACCTAAAAGAGGCCAGTCTGATCAAAGCCAACTTGCAAGGGGCCAGCCTGCAGCAAGCCCGTTTGCAAGGGGCCATCCTGAGCGAGACCGACCTGAGGGGGGTTTCTTTTTTGGGGGCAGACCTGCGAGGGGTGCAGATGGCGCGGGCCAACTTGAAGGAGGCGATACTTCGCCAGGTGAATCTGACAGAGGCCAACTTAAGCGAGGCGGATCTGGCCGCAGCCGATCTTTCCGCGAGTTCTTTGTGCTCGGCCAAACTGGCGCGGACGGATCTCAGTCGGGCCAATCTGGCCGGGGCCGATTTGCGGTGTGCCAACCTGGTGGATGCCTATTTGGGCCGCACCAACCTGGAAAATGCCGATCTCGGCGAGGCAATCCTAACCCGAGCCGATCTGAGCACAGCCAACCTCAGCGGGGCCAATTTGCGCGGGGCAACTCTGCCGGATGGACGGGTAGGCTGATTGGACAGACTCGCTACCGTATGAGGACGAGGATTCTTGTCCCTGAGTGAGACGGGGATCCGCCCCGGAAAAGGTGAGGTTTTCCCCTGCCCCAGAGGGGCCACAACCGCTACCCTACAAGGGAAGGATGGGTCAAAGAGATCCGTGAACAGCCGCCGATTTCTGTCCTTGATGGAAGCTTTGTGGGCCGATCTGCCCTTGCCGGAATGGTTGCCGGGGGCAGGAGAGCGCTCCTGGCAGCAGACGGTGGCAGCCCTGCTCCAGCTATGGCAAGAAGTTGGACAGTTTGGGGTGGTGATCGGTGGGCCGGTGTCTTGGTGGCCCCCCTGGGTGGTTCGGGATCCGCTGCCTCAACTGCCGTCGCCCATTGACGCTCCAGAACCGAACCTGAAGCTGCGGGAGCTGGCCCGTGAAGATCCCTGGCTGTTTACCCCTGACTTGTCCCCTGAGTCGATTCTGACCCCTGGCCAGACGGTGATCCCTCTCCTGCCGCAGGATCCCCTGGTGGAGGAGCCTTTTT
>NZ_JANSHS010000362.1:0-1713 GCF_047461695.1 Synechococcus sp. R6-7 | reverse complement strand
GGGGAAGACCCAGCACCAGGCCAGTTGGGCGCTCAGTCCCGTGGCCAAGAGCAAAACTGTCCAGCCCCAAGCCCGCCGCCGTCCTCGACTCCAAAGGAGAATTCCCAGCAGCAGGATCGCGGCGGGGACGTAGGTCAACACCGGCCACTCCACCTCAGCCTGCAGGTATCCCAGCACCAAGCTGCTGGAAAAGTCGTCAGGGATGCCGGCAAAGACCCATGCTTGGACTAGCCCAGCGGGGTCCTGGGATCCCAGCCAGGGCAGCAACAGCCACAGGGCCAGCCAAAACAAGCCACTGAGCAGGATCCAGGCACTTTCCCAAAAACTGGGCCCTCTTTTCTCAGCAACCAGGCGCTGCAAGCGCAGGGCAGCAAAGTAGGCCCCAATGGGGTACAGCAGCGAGGTGTAGTGAACCAGCTTGGTTTGCACCAGCAGCGAAAACAGGGCCAGCACCACCCCAAAAGCCACCAACAGCAGAGATTCTGCCCGCCGAGTCAAATCCACCGAGCCCACGCTCCTGGGGATGGGCTGCAGGATCTCGGCCAAAGCCAGAGCGCCCCAGGGAAAGCACCCCAGGGCAAAGGCCAACAGATGAAAATAAACCGGGCCGGGATGCCCATCTGAGCTGGTGAGGATGCGCCATTGGTAGCGCCCAAACTCTTCCACCCATTCTGGCCCCCGTTGCACCCCCTCCAACGCCAGCCAAGTGAGGGGAACAGCCACAGCTAGGCTGAGGAAAACCAGGCTCTCCCCCCATCGAAGGGGAGGATCCCGTTGCCAGAGCTTGTAGAGGATCCAGATAGCCAGGGGCAACACCAGCCCCACCGGCCCTTTGGCCAACACCGCCAAGCCCAGGGCCAGCGCCCCCACCGCCTTCCAAACCCGACCGGAGCACCCCACCCGACGCGCCTGATCCGCGGCCAACAGGGATCCCAGCCCCACACCCATGCCCAGGTTGAGTAGCGGGTCGATGAGACCAGTTTTGTAAAAAAACAAGGGCAGGTAGCCCGTCAGCAGTAGGATCCCCCACAGGCAGCCAAACCCCACCCCACGCAGATGGGATCCCCACCCCACCAATAGCGCCACTGTGATCCCGCCCACCCAGGCATTGGGCAACCGCGCCGCCCATTCGTTCATCCCTAAAACAGCCATGGACAGGGCCTGCAGCCAAAAAAAGAGAGGGGGCTTCTCGAAAAAAGGCTCCCCGTTGATGGCCAACGAGAAAGGATCCCCGCTGGCCAGCATCTGCCGCGCCAAGCTGGCGTAGATCAGCTCATCCCAGTCGAACAGGTAGGGGATCCCCTGACCTACCCACAGCCACAGGCCGGCCAAAAGCCCCATCCCCAGGGATCCCTTGAGGCGGCCCAGAAAGCTAGGCATGGAAAGCTTCTGAAGACACCACCCGGCCCACGCTCTGAGGCGAGCGCAGGAGGCGGAGCAACTGGGCTGCCAGAGCGGATCCCTCTGTCTCTACCGGAATCTCCACCCCACACCAACGGCTGGAGCTACCCTGCAGGGCAGCTATCCACTCCGGGGCAAGGGATCCCCGCGCCACCCCGATCAATTGCGGCAGAGGCTCCCGGCGATACAGCCCGATCCAGCGCACGGCCAGCTGAAAGGGCCCAGGCCGGAAGCGGGGGTTTGGGCTGCCATCGGCCTCGAACTTGCTTAGCATCAGTTGCAGCGAGTAGATCTGGCGACTATTGAGAGGGG
>NZ_JANSHS010000361.1:0-1307 GCF_047461695.1 Synechococcus sp. R6-7 | reverse complement strand
CACCTTCTGGGCCTTGAGGTAGTAGGCGTCGTAATACCCCGAAGAGAGGGCATAGGTGCCGATCATGATGCGCCGCTTCACTTCCGGCCCAAAGCCATGGGCGCGGGTCTTGCCATACATCGACAGCAGCGAGTCGGCAGGTTCCCGCAGGCCGTACTTTACCCCGTCGTAGCGGGCCAAATTGGCAGAGGCTTCCGAAGGGGCGATGATGTAATAGGTGGCCAGGCCGTAGCGAAAACTGGGGCAGTCGATCTCCAGGATCTCGGCCCCCAGTTCCTGCAGATGTTGAATGGCCGCTTGCACGGCAGCGCGGGTCTCCTCGCCGCATCCTTCCCCCAGCAAGTCGCGGATCACCCCGATTTTGAACCCCTTGATGTCCGGGATCAGAGCCTGGCTATAGTCCGGGATATCCACCTTCAGGCTGGTGGAGTCCATCGGGTCATGGCCGGCGATCCCCTGCAGCAGCAAGGCCACATCCTCCACCGTGCGCCCAAACGGCCCCACCTGATCCAAAGACGAAGCAAAGGCCACCAGCCCGTAGCGAGACACCAGCCCGTAGGTGGGCTTGAGGCCCACCACCCCACAAAAAGCTGCCGGTTGGCGGATGGATCCCCCCGTATCTGAGCCCAGGGCCACCACCGCTTGGTCGGCAGCCACCGCCGCCGCCGATCCCCCAGAGGATCCCCCTGGCACCCGCGTCAGATCCCAGGGATTGGCCGTGCGCTGAAAGGCGGAGTTTTCCGTGGAGCTGCCCATGGCAAACTCGTCTAGGTTGGTCTTGCCCACCGTCACCATGCCCGCAGCCGCCAGCCGCGCCGTCACTGTTGACTCGTAGGGGGGAATGAACCCCTCCAGCATCCGGGAGGCACAGGTGGTGCGGATCCCTTGGGTGCAGAGGTTGTCTTTGACAGCTAACGGGATCCCGGCCAAAGGGCCAATCTCTTCCCCGGCCCGAATGCGGGCGTCCACCGCCCTGGCCTGTTGCAGAGCCAGTTCCTCGGTTACAGTAATAAAGCTCTTGAGCTGCGGCTCCAGTTGGGCCAGGCGCTCCAGGTACTCGCGGGCGATCTCTTCGGCAGAGCGCTCTTTGGTTACCAACTGCCTGTGGAGGGCACGGATGACAGACATAGGCAAACTCGTGGGGAAGGGCAAATGCCAGTGAGGCCAGACAAAGTTCCTCTAGATTAATCTAGGTGGGATCCCTTCCTACCCAAAATCCCGCCAATTTTCCCTCTCCCTGAGAGAGAGGGGCTGGGGGTGAGGGCGTCGGCAATGCAGAGCGCTTGGGCCCAAGCTACCGCCGTTCC
>NZ_JANSHS010000360.1:0-14868 GCF_047461695.1 Synechococcus sp. R6-7 | reverse complement strand
ATAACAGGCTCAGGGCTACTGAAAGCCCGCGCTACACTGCTAAGGCGGTGTAGGGTCGGGTAGTTTACAAGGTGCCAAAATCCTAAGAGCCTCAGATCGAGTGCGACCGTGTTCCTCACCTTCTCAGCAGTATGGCTAGATCCTCAGCGTCGTGGCTCAGTCGGCTCTCCTTTTTGCGAGGGCTGATCTTCATCTTGGCCGTGGTGGTTGCCCTCGTTTACCTGGGCTTCAGCCGGGAGGTTCGCCTTGGCCTTGACCTCAAGGGAGGAACCCAGCTCACGCTACAAGCTGTGCCCACCGAGGAGGTGCCTGAAATCACCCCCGAAGTGATGCAGGGGGTAGAGGCCGTCATCCAGCAGCGGATCAACGGGCTGGGGGTGGCTGAGCCTCTGGTGCAGATCAGCGGCCAAGACCGCCTGTTCGTGCAGTTGCCGGGGGTGGCGGATCCGGATCGGGCCATTGCTCTCCTTGGAGATACAGCCCAACTGGAGTTTCGCAAGGGCTTGGTTCCCGTCGGCGCGCTGCCCCGCAACGAGCGGGGAGAGATAACAGCGGGGGAGGATCCGGATACTCTGTTTGAGCGGGTCGGCCTCACCGGGGATCTGCTGCGCAATGCCTATCCCCAAGCCCCTCGCCGCGGATCCCAGAGTTGGGAGGTGCTGCTGGAGTTCAAGCCGGAGGGGGCAGAAAAATTTACTCAGCTCACCCGAGATCTGGCCGGAACAGAACGTCCATTGGGCATTTTTCTGGACGACGTGTTGATCAGTGCCCCGATCGTGGGGCCGGAGTTTGCCCGCACCGGCATCACCGGCGGGACGGCGGTGATCACGGGCAATTTTACGGTGGAAACCGCCACTGACTTGGCGGTCAAGCTCAGGGCAGGAGCGCTGCCGGTTCCCATTCAGGTGATTGAAAATCGCACTGTCGGGGCCACTTTGGGGGAAGTGAGCGTGCGCCGCAGCCTCTATGCCGGGATCGGGGGCCTGGTGCTGGTTTTCCTCTTTATGGTGGCCTACTATCGCCTGCCAGGGCTGATTGCGGACATCGCTCTGCTCATCTACGCCCTCTGTACCTTTGCTCTCTTCCAACTGCTGGGGGTAACCATGACTCTGCCGGGGATCGCCGGCTTTATCCTCAGCATCGGCATGGCGGTGGATGCCAATGTGCTGATCTTCGAGCGCATCAAAGAAGAGTTGCGGGCCGGCAAATCCATCTACAAGTCCATTTCGGAAGGGTTTAACCGCGCCTTCAGCAGCATCCTGGACAGCAATGTGACCACCCTTTTGGTCTGTGGCGTGCTTTTCTGGCTGGGGATGGGACTGGTGAAAGGGTTTGCGGTAACCCTGGGCATTGGCATTCTGGTGAGCTTCTTTACGGCCATCACCTGCACCCGTAGCCTGCTCTTGGCGGCAATGGGGATCCCCAGCTTGCGCAAACCTGAGTTTTACGGCGTTCGGATGGAGGCGGCCCAATCATGACGGCTCAAGAGCTATCCCCCGTAGATCCCGCCTCTCGGTTGCTCGACTATCGCTTCGACATTGTTGGACGGAGCAAGCTGTGGTTTGGCTTCTCCTTGGCGGTGCTGCTGGTGGGGCTGGTCAGCATGGCCTTTTCCCTGGCTTCTCTGGGAACTCCCCTGCGGCTGGGGTTGGATTTTTCCGGCGGCACCTTGCTGGATCTGAGCTTTGAGCGGCCTGTCACCACCGAGGAGCTGCGACGGGCGCTGCAGGAACACAACCTGGGCACCAGCATCATCCAGCTGGACACCCAAACGGGGCAGGAAGCCCTGATCCGCATGCCCCCCTTGACTGAGCAAGAGCGGCTGGCCGTGGAAGCCACCCTGCGGCAGGAGATTGCTCCCTTCGAGCGCAACCTGGTGGAGACAGTAGGCCCGACGGTGGGGCGTTTGCTCTTGCGTTCCGGCATCGTGGCCGTGCTCATCTCTTTCGGGCTCATCGTGCTGTACCTGGCCCTGCGCTTCCAGTGGGATTACGCGGTGTTTGCCATTGTGGCGCTGCTGCACGATGTAGTGTTGACGATAGGGCTATTTGCCCTTTTGGGCCTGACGGTGGGTATGGAGGCGGACAGCCTGTTTGTGGTGGCGCTGCTGACCATCATCGGCTTTTCCGTCAACGACACCGTGGTCATCTACGACCGCATCCGCGAGAATCTGCGTCTGGTGAGCCGCAAGGTCAGCCTGGCCGAGGTGGTAAACCTATCTCTGAACCAGACCTTTGCCCGCTCCCTGAACACCACCCTGACGACGATGCTGCCCCTAGTTGCCATCGCCATTTTCGGGGGAGCTACCTTGAAGGGGTTTGCCATTGCCCTGCTCATTGGCTTTACTTTGGGGGTGTATTCCAGCATTTTTATCGCCAGCCCCCTGTTGGTGTGGTGGCGGCAGCAGCGCTATGGCAAAAGTAGCGAAGATGCCCGCGCAGGCAGGGATCCCGATTCCCTTCCCTCTGAGGGCTAGGGTCTCGATGCCGGAAAAATTGGGTCGATTGGGTGGGGATCTGTCGTTCGCGCTGAGACGGTGTCCTCTGGGTTCACCATTGCAGTCTTTGCCCATGGGAGATCAGGTAGCGCTGTAAATCGGCTATTTTGCCTTGCGGTACGATCTGAGCTGGGATCAGGCCGGGAGCTTGACTGCGCAGCCAAGCCACGGTCAGGCCTGCTGCCGAGCCGATGGTCCATTCACCGTAATGCACGCGGGTGGCGGCGTTGACAATGTGGCTGACGGCGATCCCTTTGCCGCCGATGAGCAGGTTATCCACCTTCTGCGGGATCAGGGCTTCCAAGGGAATGAGAATGGGACGGACGGAAAACTCGTTGACTGGCGCGGAGCTGGCCGAAAGAGAGGGCTCCCAGTTGCGGTAGCGACAGCCGTGGATATCGATGGCGTAGTGGGTAACCCCCACCACGGTAGGTCTGAAGTCCCGCCCCCCGGCGGTGCCGACGCGAATATCCTGCTCCAACATCAGGAACTCCGCTTGGCCGTAGGCAGATCGCCCCAGAATGCGTCGACCTTCCCGGATGTAGGGGTAGAGGCTAAGGCCAGAGCGGGTGCCCAGCAAGGACTCTTCGGCAAACACCAAGGAGAGGGGATAGCCAGAGCGGGATTGAGTTTCCATCAGCCACTCGGCAAACAGCAGGGCGTGGTTTTCTCCATCTTTGATGGCCGAGACATCCAGGCCCCCCAGCCAGTTGTGGCGCTGCCCCGAGGCCACCAGCCGCTCTTCCGTCAGGATCAGGGGCGGGTTCATGATCCCCCAGTCGTTGCCGCGGTTCCAGTTCACCAGCGTCAGGTCGCCTGGAACAGGCGTGCTGTAGAAGGGATCCCGGCGGCCCTTGCTGACGATGCGGCGGTAATTGAAAAAGCTCTGGCCGCTGAAGGTGGGGAAACCCTCCATGTCGAACTCGCGGCGGTGTTCGGCGCGGGAATAGCCCGGCTGCAGCTGGACCAGCTCGGCGCGGGAGCGACCGCCATCGTCGTGGATGGCCAGCACGAAGGGAAAGGTAAAGGCTTGAGTACACTCCGGGTTGCTGGCGGGGGCGGCATTGGGCTCTCCGGTCACGTCTCGCCCTTCCGAACCCAGCCGATAGGGGATCCCGGCCCAGCCCACCAGCTCGCCGGTATCGGTGGCATCGATAACAAACAGGTTGCGGCCCGGTGGTGCCTGCAGCCTCAACACCCGTTTGGCAAAAACTTCCGTCTCCTGCCAACTGTACCAGCTCACCAGCTCCCGCCACAGCCGTCCCGGTGGCACAAAATCGGGATCCCGCGGCTGCCGCTGCACAGCGTAAATGCTTTCAATCTGGGATCCATCGGCGCTGAAGGTGGCCCCCTTAAAAGCCGTTTGGGTAGCCCAGCGGCTGTTGGGGGCATTTTGGGCTGCCTGTTGCAGCCAGGTTTCCACCGCCTGCAGCCCCGCCTGAGGCGGAAAACACAGCCCTCCCACCCAGCAACTGTTGATCTCGGATACGCGGGTTCCCGGCGGGATCCCTGTCCAGGCCGGCAGATGCACCGGCTGGCTTTCGATCAAGGCCTTGAACTCCAGCCAGTGGCGGGAAAAATTGCCCCGCTGCCGCATCGGCAGCGATTCATCAATGGCCGATACCCCCTGGGAGGTAATCTGACCCCCCAGCCAAGGGGTGAGCTCGATGAGACAGGTCTGCACCCCCCCTCGCATGGCATGGCCTGCCGCTGCCACCCCTCCCAGGGATCCGCCCACCACCACCAGCTCGCACTCCCAAATCTCGTCCGGCTGCGGCAAGGGATCCAACAAGGGCCAACCGTGGGCGGTAAAACGGGGCACCTCCGGCTCGGAGACGGCAACAGGGGATCCCACCTCTGGCTGGGAGAGGGCGGCAAACCCCATCCCGGCCACAAAGCTCAGCAGCGACAGGATCCCCAGCCCCACAGTTCGCTTGGGCTCAGATCCCCGGCACGCCGCAGCCGTCTTTTTGCCAGCCATGCTCACTCACACCCCCGGCCTTTCCCCGGCAGGAGAAATCCCCTTGAGAATAGCTGAGGAAACCGACATTGAGGCCAGCCAGGATCCCTGCCACAGGGCATAATGGGCTAGCAACTTTTTAACGGCAACGGCGGGATCCCATGGGACGGGCAAAGAAGGTGGTATTGGCCTATTCAGGCGGGGTGGATACTTCCGTCTGCATTCCCTATCTCAAGCACGAGTGGGGGGTGGAATCGGTGGTGGCCCTGGCAGTCGACTTGGGGCAGGGGGCGGAGCTGGAGGCCATTCAGGCCAAAGCCCTCAGGGCGGGGGCAGAGCAATCTCTGGTGCGGGAGGCTGTCCAGGCCCTCATTACCGACTATGCCTTCCCGGCCATCCAGGCCAACGCCCTCTACGAGCAGCGCTACCCCCTTTCCACGGCCCTGGCCCGACCCCTGATTGCCAAGCTGCTGGTGGAAGTGGCGGAAGAGGTGGGCGCCGATGCGGTGGCCCACGGCTGCACCGGCAAAGGCAACGACCAGGTGCGCTTTGATCTGGCCATTGCTGCTTTGAACCCCAAGCTCAAGGTTTTGGCCCCCGCCCGCGAATGGGGGATGACCCGCGAGGAGACCATTGCCTATGGGGAGCGCTACGGGATCCCCATGCCCGTGCAGAAGTCCAGCCCCTACAGCATCGACCTCAACATTTTGGGCCGCAGCGCTGAAGCCGGCATCCTAGAAGATGCCGACCGGGAGCCGCCGGAGGAAGTGTATGCCCTCACCCGGCCTATTTCCCAGACACCCGACGAGCCCGCCTACGTGGAGATTGAGTTCGAGCAAGGGATCCCTGTCGGGCTGGATGGGCAGCGCCTTGGCCCCAAAGCCCTCTTCGAGCAGCTCAACTCCTTAGCTGGCCTGCATGGGGTGGGCCGCATCGACATGATTGAAAACCGCCTGGTGGGGATCAAGTCGCGGGAGATCTACGAGTGCCCTGCTCTAATGGTCTTGATCCAAGCCCACCGCGAGCTGGAAAGCCTCACCCTCACCCGCGATGTCATCCATTACAAGTACGGCATCGAGACCACCTACAGCCAGTTGATCTACAACGGCCTTTGGTACTCGCCGCTGCGGGAGGCTCTGGACGCCTTTATCCGCGCCACCCAGAAAAGCGTCACCGGTGTCGTGCGGCTGCGGTTGCACAAGGGCCAGGCGGTCTGTGTGGGCCGTCGCTCTCCCTACTCTCTTTACAACCCAGAGCTGGCCACCTACGGGGAAGGAGACCAGTTCGACCACAAAGCGGCAGAAGGCTTCATCTACGTCTGGGGTCTGCCCACCCGCGTTTGGTCGCAGGTTCACAGAATCTAGGAATCCCCTCCTGGCTCGAGGTTGGGGGGAGCACGCTAGCCCTGCTGCTTGGGATCCCAGACTCAGCTCCCGATTGAATTCCCAAAACCCACTTAAGTCCCGGCAGTCCAGGTGTTGCCGTACTCGATCTGCTCGGGGGTGAGGCTGTCGATTTGGATCCCCATGGCTTTGAGCTTGAGGCGGGCAATGGCCTCGTCCACCTCGAGAGGAATGGGGTGAAGCCCTGGGGCCAAGCGGCCCCGGTTTTTCACCAGGTATTCGCAGGCCAGGGCCTGGTTGGCAAAGCTCATGTCCATGACGCTGGCGGGGTGCCCTTCGGCAGCAGCCAGGTTAATCAGGCGGCCTTCCCCCAGCACCACCACTGACTTGCCCGACTGCAGACGGTATTCTTCCACAAGGGGGCGCACCGTCTGTCGGGAGACGGCCCGCTCCTGCAGCGCCACCAGGTCGATTTCAATGTCAAAGTGGCCGGCGTTGCAGACCATCGCCCCATCCTTCATGCGGTCGAAGTGCTCGCCGCGAATCACGTGCTTGTTGCCGGTGACGGTGATGAAGATGTCCCCCAGAGCAGCGGCTTCTTCCATCGGCATCACCCGGAAGCCGTCCATCACCGCCTCCAGAGCCCGCACCGGGTTGACTTCCGTGACAATCACCTGGGATCCCATGCCGCGGGCCCGCATGGCCACTCCCTTGGCGCACCAGCCGTAGCCAGCCACCACCACCGTCTTCCCGGCCAGAAGGATGTTGGTACAGCGCAGGATCCCGTCCAGGGTGGATTGGCCGGTGCCGTAGCGGTTGTCGAACAGGTGTTTGGTCTCGGCGTCGTTGACGGTCATCACCGGGAAGCTGAGCACCCCCGCCTTGAGCATGGCCCTAAGGCGCACCAGGCCAGTGGTGGTCTCTTCCGTGGTGCCGATGAGCTCCGACAGTTGCTCCTGACGGTGCTGCACCAGCTCCGCCGTCACATCTCCGCCATCGTCGATAATCAGGTTGGGGCGGTGATCTAGGGCAATCTGGACATGGCGGCGGTAGGTGGCCACATCTTCTCCTTTGAGGGCAAACACCGAAATGCCATGGTCCGCCACCAGGCTGGCGGCCACATCGTCTTGGGTGGAAAGGGGATTGCTGGCAATGAGAACGCTATCCGCCCCCCCTGCTTGTAGAGCCAGGGCCAGGTTGGCCGTTTCGGTCGTAATGTGGCAGCAGGCCACCAAGCGCAGCCCGGCAAAGGGCTTTTCTTGAGCAAAGCGCTCCCGGATCTGGGCCAGCACCGGCATCTCCCGCGCCGCCCACTGGATCCGTTGCTTGCCCAGGGGGGCGAGGTTCAGATCTTTCACTTCATGCTTCGGGAGAGACAGGGTAGCGCTGGTCATCGAGTGTTGCTCCAAACAGGGTCATCGAGAGAGGATAGGGGAACGGAAACTGCAAGCCCCAAAGGGGGCCAGGCAGCCATAAAGATTCAGCAAGGATGTCGATAAGCCTGAACTATTCTGCCACAAGGGATCCCCTTTCAGCGCTGGGGCTGGATGTAGGCAACCGCCGCATTGGCGTGGCCGGCTCCGACCGGCTGGGGCTGCTGGCTACTGGCCTGGGGGTGATCCAGCGCCGTTCCCTCTCAGAGGATATTGCCCAAGTGCAGGAGTGGATCCGCCGCCGCCAGGCCACCGTGGTGGTGGTGGGGATCCCCCTTCTGGCGGATGGGTCGGTGGGATCCCAGGCCCGCAAAGTCCAGCGGTTCGTGCGCGCTTTGCAGGTGGCCGTGGATCTTCCCATTGTTACCGTCAATGAATACCTGAGCACCGCGCAGGCGGAGTGGGATCTGCGCGAGGCGGGGATCCCGGCCAAAGCCCAGAAGGGCTTAATCGATCAGCAGTCGGCGGCGGTAATTCTCCAAACTTGGCTGGACGAGCGACGGGCTTCCCTGTCAGAAGTGCCGGCTTGGCAAAGCTGGGGCAACAAAGACTACGCTGGAGAAGTCTAGCCGGGAAAGTTTAAATCAATTCAAGCCCAAGGTGGGCCATCCCTCGTTGCCCCTTCTGCATCAGCAGGGTGTGATTGTTAAGTCGGGGCCTTTCGCGCAACTTTGATAACGTCTGATAACGTCACGTGAACCATCCGAGCATGAATCGCATTTGCATCCTTGGGGGCGGCTTTGGCGGGTTGTACACAGCTTTGGAACTGAGCCGGCAACCCTGGCCAGAACCACCCCAGATCACCTTGGTCGATCGGCAGGAGCGGTTCGTCTTTGCCCCCCTGCTTTATGAGCTGCTCACCGGAGAAATGGAAGACTGGGAGGTGGCCCCCCGTTTCCAAGATCTGCTGCCCCCGGGATCGGTGCAGTTTCGCCGCGGATCTGTCCAGGCCATTGACCCTCAAGCCCGCCGCGTGGAGCTGGAAGATGGGCAAAGCTTGGAGTACGACGCGCTGGTGCTGGCGCTGGGGGGAGAAACCCCTCTGGAGAGCGTTCCGGGAGCGGCGGAGTTTGCTTTTCCCTTTCGCACCCTGGCAGATGCTCAGCGGCTGCGCGCCCACCTGAAGGCGTTGGAAGACCGGGATCCGGCTCAGCCTGTGGCTCTGGCCATTGCAGGAGCAGGGGCTAGTGGCGTGGAATTGGCCTGCAAATTGGCGGATCGGCTGGGCTGGCGGGGACGGATCCGCCTCATCGAGTTGGGATCCCAAATCTTGTCCGGCTTTGCTCTCTCCAGCCGGGAGGCGGCCCAAGAGGCGCTGGCCCAACGGCGGGTGCAGGTGGAGTTGCAAACCAAGGTCTTGGGCATCGAGGCCCTTGGCGAGAACGGCGCCCCTCCCTTCCATCTGCAGCTCCAGCGACTGGAGAGCCAGGAGATCGCCACAGATCTTGTGGATGCTGTGCTGTGGACTGTCGGAACCCGACCGGCAGCGGTGATTGCCAATTTGGATCTGCCCAAAACGGAGCGGGGACGGCTACAGGTTTTGTCCACCCTACAAACCCCCACCTTCCCAGAGATCTTTGCCTTGGGAGATGCAGCAGCGGTGGTGGATGCGGAGGGCAAGCCGGTGCCGGCCACAGCCCAAGCGGCTTTTCAACAGGCCGGTTATTGCGCCTGGAACCTGTGGGCTTTGCTCACCCGCGAGCGGCCTCTCTTGCCCTTTCGCTACTTTTCTCTGGGGGAAATGCTCAGCCTGGGGGTGGATACGGCGGTGCTTTCTGCCCTTGGCGGCCTCACACTGACCGGCCCCCTGGGCTATTTGGCGCGGCGAACTGCCTATTTGGTGCGCCTGCCCACACTGGAACACCAGCTCAAGGTGGGGTGGAATTGGATCACCCGCCCCCTCTGGCAAGGGCTGCTGGCCCGCTAGGATCCCTGTAACTGGCAAGAGCGCTCGTAGGCCGCTCGCACTGCCTGCATCAGGGCTCCCCGCACCCCCGCCTGCTCCAAGGCTTGGATCCCGGCAATGGTCGTCCCCCCTGGACTGGTGACCCGGTCTTTGAGAACGGCAGGGTGCAGATTTTCTTGCTGCAAGAGGGCAGCAGTACCCGCCAAGGTCTGCAGGGCCAACTGGGTAGCAATGGGACGCGGCAGCCCCACCTGTACCCCTCCGTCGATCAGCCCTTCCAGAATCACCGCCAGATACCCCGGCCCGGAACCCGAAAGTGCCGTCACCGCATCCATCTGGCTTTCGGCCACCGTCACCACCTCGCCCACCGCGCGAAACAGCTTCTCCACCTGCTCCACCTGCATAGGCGTCACCCCTGGCCCGTAGCTGATGGCCGTTATGCCCGCCCCCACCAGCGCCGGCGTGTTGGGCATCGTGCGCACCACCTTTTGTTTGGGAAAAGCCTGCTGCAACTGCTGCAAGGGGATCCCGGCCATAATCGAGATCACCAGCTCTGTGGCGGACAGCCGGCCCATCTCAGCCACCACTGTCGGGAAGAGCTGCGGTTTAACGGCCAGAAACAGAATCTCAGACTCTCCCGCCTGGGATGGATCCGCCAACAATCGGATACCCAGCTCCTGCTGCAGGGCCACAGCCTTGTCCAGATCGGGCTCCCGCAAGGCCACCTGCGCTGCGGGATAAACTCCCACAGCTACCCAACGCCGCAGCAGGGCGGATCCCATGGCTCCACCCCCGATAACACTTAGCAGTGGCCGCTCCATAGCAACTAGTGCTGACCTACTGCCTGCAGATGCTCATAGGTGCTGGGCCAGAGGGGGGTAGGGCTTTGCAAAGGGCGCTGCAGCGGCTGCACCACTTGGCTACTGGGGGTGGAAACCATCACCGTGCTGGGGGTGAACAAAAAAATGTTTTCGCCAATGCGCTCTTGGTGGCCATCGATGGCGTAGGTGCCGCCGGCAACGAAATCCACAGAGCGCTGCGCCTCAGCGGGATCCATTAGGGTCAAGTTCAGGATCACCGTCTTGCGCTCCCGTAGGTACTGGATAACCTGAGCCATCTCATCGAAGCTGCGCGGCTCCATCACCACCACTTCACTGGTGGGTGGGTTTACGCCCGGTAATCCAATCACGTTGCTCCCCATACTGCCCCCTGCTGAGCGATCCCGATGCTGACTGCGCCGATGGCCCCGCGACTCTTCTCGACCGGCAGAGCCCTCCCCCGCTTCCACTCCCCGTTGCCGCCGCCCTCGCGGAAGGGTACTCACTTCCTCCTCTTCGGGGGGAGCAGCCGGTTGGGAACGGCGTCCCTCGTAGAGCAGTTGGTAATCATCCTGCCCTTCCATTTCAGAGTACTCCTCCAGGCCGTCCACGGGATCATTCAGACCCACAAAATCTCTTACCCTGCTCCAGATTCCATTGACATTCATATGCACATCCTCACCACAGGTCATGGGTTTACGGCGAGCGTAGGATTCAGGCTCTTGATTGGATCCTGAGTGGCTCACTCAAGCTAGGGGGCGTCCTTTTATTCTCGGTCAAAGTCTTTCAATAGGCTGAGACAGGGTTTGCTCAGGAAGCTGCCGAAGCAGGTGGGGGCTAACGTAGGTTAACAAAACCCCATTGATTCGACGACTAGAGTTTACCCAGAAGAAGTGAAGATGTCATCTCACTTGCCAAGCCGTTGTTTGGCAGGATTGAACTCTGCTCCCCGTCTGGATTGAGCCCACGTTAACGGAAGTAACGCAAATGATTACAAATTTCCCCAAAATTTCCCCAATAGGGCAAATCCTGGGCGGGATCCCCCCGCTTTTGATCGAGCCAAGCCAAACTCTCGCCCCGAAGGTACCCCGCAGGGCGACTCCGGAGTTCGCGGCTTTACACAAAATTTAATCACAATTTAACAGCTTCACAGAGGCCACATCTATTTCCGCTCGGCGTCGGCAAACAAAGCGCGCCCCAGCCGGATCAAGTTAGAGCCTGCTGCCACCGCCAGGAGGTAATCGTCGGACATGCCCATGGAGAGGGTGTGCACCTGCAGATGTTCATAGCCGCTGCGCTGGATGTAATCGGCCAGTTCGGCCAGCTTGCGAAACAGGTCTAGGGCCGCCTCTGAGCTCAAGCCCAAAGGCAAAATGGTCATCAGGCCCACAATTTGCACCTGCAGCAGTTGGTTCAGTTCGGGGAGGCTCTGCAACAGATCGGGGATGAGCCAGCCGAACTTATTGGGATCCGGAGCCAATTTAACCTGCAGGCAAAGCTTGGGGGTGAGGTGCAGCTCCCAAGCCTTTTGGTTGATCAGCTTGGCCAGGCGCAAGCTATCGACGCTGTCAATCCAGGCAAATTGCTTGAGGGCCGGTTTGACTTTGTTGGTCTGCAGATGCCCGATCAAGTGCCAGACGATATCGGTCAGATCTTGCAGTTGCCCTTGTTTGACGGCGGCCTCTTGCACTCGACTCTCCCCAAAGTGGCGGATCCCAGCCCGATAGGCGGCGCGGATGTGGTCGGCACTGTAGCCTTTGCTCACTGCCATGATCTCCACATAGTCTGGGATCTGGGCTCGGATGGCCTGAATGCGGCTGTGGATGAGCTGCTCGTCAAGGGGCATCGTCAGGTCAGCAGGCCGGGGATCTCTATCCCCATTCTCGTTCCAATTGGCAACAATGCTCTGGGATAGATTTTTGCAGAACCCAGAGCCAACGGGCTGTCCGCTACCGCTGCCAGGGATCCGGTCGGGAGATGATCACGCGGGTGCCGGGCGCCAGTTTGCGCGCGTAGTCCAACTGCACCACTTCTGGGTTTTGCTTCAGGGCTTCCCCCTGGAGGCGAATGGCTTGGGCTTCTCCTTCTGCCAGGATCACCAATCGTTGTTTTTCCAGCTCTGCTTTTTCCACGAGGAAGCGTTCCCGCTCTTTCTCTTGCTCGGCAATTTGCTTTTGCTCGATGGCCGTTTGGAATTGGTCGGAGAAGCGGACATTGCGCAGCAGCACGTTTTGCAAGATCAGGTCATTCTCAGCAAAAATGCTGGAGAGCTGCCGCTCCACATTTTCCTGGATCTGCTCGCGTTCTTCCGAGAAAACGGCGATGGCGCGGTGCAAAGCCAGTTCATTGCGCACCACCGTCCGCACCTCTGGGCGAATCACTTTGTCCACGTAGGAAGGGCCAATGGTCTGGTGCAGGTGGGCCACTTGGTCGGGATCCAAGCGAAAGCGCACCGAGACATCGAGGGAGATCTGCTGGCCGTCGGCGCTGAGCACTTTCAACGCATCATCCCCCTGGTTTTCGGAGCGTTGGGAGGCCATGGTGTAGGTTTGGGTGCGCACGTCGTAGAAGATAGGCGTTTCCACCAGCGGCAGCAGGAGGTGCAGCCCTTCTCCCAGCGGCTGCGGCTTCAGCCCCGTCAGGGAGTTGAACACCACGGCCCGTGTGCCGGCAGGCACCACCACCAAGCACTGCAGCAAGGTGGCCAAGAGGATCAGCAGCAATGCCCCACCCACCAAGGGAATCCAGGACAAAGCGGGAAGTTCAAAAGCAGGACGACGGGGGTGGGCCGATTTCACAGGTGTGTTACCCAAAAACCTAAAGAACTCGAACAGGTGCCCCGGGGATGGCCGGCCAAGCTCTTCTTGAGCTTAACCCAAGGCCGCAGCCAAGATCTGATAGGCCAGTTTGGCGACCGTGAAGGCGCTGCGGCGATCGGTTTCCCGTTCTCCCGTGACCGACAGCTCGACCACATCGGCGCCGACAATTTGCCGTTGCTGTCCTAGCGCCCGGATCAGCTCCACCGTCTCCCACCAGCCCAAACCGCCGGGTTCAGGGGTACCGGTGGCCGGCACCACAGCGGGATCCAGCCCATCCACATCCACCGTCAGGTAAACCTGGGGGCCCAAGGTGGCGATCACCTCTGGGATCCACTCCTGGGCTGGCTTGGTGTGCAAGCTGTGGGCAAAAAAGGTGTGCAGACGGCGCTCGCGAATGGTCTGGCGGTCTTCGGCGCAGATGGAGCGGATCCCCACTTGGGTGAGGCGGCTGCCCACTTGCTCCACCACGCGGGCCATGGCAGAAGCATGGGAATAGCGGGATCCCTCGTAGCTATCTCTCAGGTCGCAGTGGGCATCGATTTGCAGGACGTGCAGCTCCGGATAATGGGCCAGGTGGGCAGCAATCAGGGGCCCGCTGATGGAGTGCTCCCCACCAATGGAAAGCAGGAACCGCCCCGGTCTCACCCACTCGGCAGCGCGACGCTGGATTTCGGCCATAGCCAGCTCCTGGGCGGAAGATCCCAGACCTTCCAACTCCACCGGGGGGGCCGTCCAGTAGCGGGAGATCTCTTCCGAGAAGTCGGGGTGGAGAGCCGGCTGGCGATCCCGTACCTCGTCGTAGATCTCCACATAGGCAGAAGCCTGCAACAGCGCCTGAGGGCCTTTGGCGGTGCCTTTGCCATAGGAGGTGGTGGCCTCGTAGGGGACGGGCAGGAGAATTGCTTGGGCCATCTCCGGATCCGGCTCAGGCAGGCCCAGGAAGGGGAAGGGAGAGCGATACATGATGGCTTGCAAGAAGGGATCCCTATTCTATTGAATCTATTGAAGAATTGTGGTGAGCCAAAAGGACTGGGATGATGGGGTAAAGAGGGACCCTTGTGGGATTGAGGCAAACCCTCTAGACTGAGCAAAGGCTTCCCCAAGCCCAGTTTTAGCAGCCATTTGTTTTCACTCCTCTTAGACTGCCTTTCCACAAGCTGACGAGCCTATGACCACTGCCTCTCACGCTGCTCTTTTCGACGCTCTGGCCCAACGTCGGGCCCTCAAGATCATCAGCGGTCTACAAAACTTCGACCTGCAGTCGGTTCTGAGCATCACCCGCGCCGCCCAACAGGGAGGGGCCACTTGGGTGGATATCGCTGCCAGCCCCGAATTGGTGCAGCGGGTACGCGCCCAGATCGATCTGCCCATCTGTGTGTCGGCGGTGGAGCCGCAGCAGTTGGCCGCAGCCGTACAGGCAGGAGCAGACATGGCCGAGATCGGCAATTACGACAGCTTCTACCCTTCAGGCCGCATCTTCTCCGCAGCGGAAGTCCTAGACCTTACCCGCCGAACCCGCTCTCTTCTGCCCCGCACGCTCTTGTCGGTAACCGTTCCCCACACTCTGCCTCTGAATCAACAGGCAGAATTGGCCGAGAAACTGGAGGATCTGGGAGCCGATCTCATCCAAACCGAGGGCAGCACCAGTGCCGAGCCGGTTCACGGGGGATCCCTGGGCCTGATCGAGAAGGCTGCCCCCACCCTGGCCGCCGCCTATGAAATTAGCCGTGTCGTCTCGGTACCGGTTATCTGCGCTTCCGGCCTCTCGACGGTAACAGTGCGCTTGGCCATTGCTGCCGGCGCTTCAGGTGTAGGGGTGGGCAAAGCTGTCAGCCGGCTCCAGGATGAAGTGGCCATGGTGGCTCAAGTGCGGGCATTGGTGGAGGCCTTGGGAGGATCTCGGATCCCTGCCCTTGTCTAGGCCGATGTCTGACCGGTAAAAGTTGACCCTCTTGCGCCAGCGTGCGCTGGTGCATTTTTTTTAGATTTTCTTGGACAAGCAGGGAATAAGTAGGTAAGTAGGGCAGCTGAGGGTTGAGATCAGCCGCTAGAAGTTTTGCTGCTCACCAAATTTTCGGGCTGGAGGCCCGCA
>NZ_JANSHS010000359.1:0-8714 GCF_047461695.1 Synechococcus sp. R6-7 | reverse complement strand
GTCCTTTCGCGTCAGCGGGACGGAGTCCTTTCTTTTTACCAGGCTAAAAGTAGCTGAAAGCACACTATGCAGATCCAGAGCCGCCAACAGTAGAAGAAGTAGAAGAAGATGATAGCGTTCCAGGGATCCCAGACGTGCGTTTTGATGCCTACGACCCGGGCGAGGGGTTTTACGACGAGCTGTTTTTGGGGCGTAACCAGCCCCGTCCTGAGGCGATCCCGCTGATTGAGCGCATTCATTCTCTGGAAGAAGGGGAACTGCAGCAGCGGCAAGCGGCGGCACAGGCGGCCCTCTTTCAAATGGGGGTGACCTTCAACGTCTATGGCGATAGCCAGGGCACGGAGCGAATTTTCCCCTTTGACATCATTCCCCGCATCGTCTCGGCTTCCGAGTGGCAGCGGCTGGAGAAGGGTCTCAAGCAGCGCATCCACGCCCTCAACCTGTTCATCGACGATGTCTATCACGACCAGAAGATCCTTAAGGATGGGGTGATCCCTGCCGAGCTGATCGAGACGGCCAAGGGATTTCTGCGGCCCTGTGTGGGGCTCAACCCACCGGGGAGAATTTGGTGCCACGTCACCGGCACCGACCTGGTGCGGGATCGGGACGGAACTTGGTACGTGCTGGAAGATAACCTGCGCTGTCCGTCGGGAATCTCCTACGTGCTGGAAAATCGGCGGGTGATGAAAAGCACCTTTCCCTCCCTGTTCAACACCATGGGGATCCGCCCGGTGGACGACTACCCTAGCCATTTGTTGGATACTCTGCTTAACCTGGTGCCGCACCTAGCCAACCCAACGGTGGTGGTGCTCACCCCCGGCATCTACAACTCCGCCTACTTCGAGCATTCTTTCCTCGCCCAGCAGATGGGGGTGGAGCTGGTGGAAGGGCGGGATCTGGTGGTGGCCGATGGCTATTTGCAAATGCGCACCACCAAAGGGCTGCAGCGGGTGGATGTGATCTACCGCCGCATCGACGATGACTTCATCGATCCCCTTGCTTTTCGCCCTGATTCCCTCTTGGGGGTACCCGGCCTGTTTGAGGTCTACCGGTCGGGGCGGCTGGCGATAGCCAACGCTTTGGGAACAGGGGTGGCGGACGACAAGGTGATCTACGCCTATGTGCCGCAGATGATCCGCTACTACCTGGGAGAAGAGGCCATTTTGCCCAACGTGCCCACCTACCTCTGCTGGGATCCCAAGGATCAGGCGTATGTGCTGGAGAACCTCGACAAGCTGGTGGTGAAGGCAGCCAACGAGTCGGGTGGCTACGGCATGTTGATGGGATCCCAGGCTACACCGGAAGAGCGGGCTGCTTTTGCCGAGAAAATCCGCGCCCAACCGCGCAACTACATCGCCCAACCCACCCTGTGCCTTTCTCGCGTGCCCACCTTGGTGGATCGGGGAGAAGGCCCCCGTCTAGAACCCTGTCATGTGGACTTGCGGCCCTATATCCTCTACGGCAAAGAGATCTACGTTCACCCAGGGGGGCTGACCCGCGTCGCCCTCAAGAAGGGATCTCTGGTGGTGAACTCCTCCCAGGGGGGCGGCAGCAAAGATACCTGGGTGCTCTGCGCGGATCCCGGCTGTTGAGAGACGGCTTGCAAAATAGGTTCAGAGCCGCTCGCCCGAACCTCTGCTCCACCGGCCAAAGCGGCTGGCATGTTGAAGCGCCAGATCCACGTAGTGCTGGGCGTGAAGGCGCAGTTGCTTGACCTCTTCCTCGGTGAGGGTGCGGATAACCTTGGCCGGGATCCCCGCCGCCAAAGAGCGAGGTGGCACAGACCGGGTGACCACCGCTCCAGCTCCCACCATGCTGCCCGCCCCGATGGTGACCCCGTTCAAGATAATGGCCCCAATCCCGATCAGACATCCCCCCTCGATGTGGGCACTGTGGATGACCGCTCGATGGCCTACGGTCACTTCCTCGCCAACCAGGGTCGGCTGTCCGGGATCCCCGTGCAGGATGGCTCCATCTTGGATGTTGCTGCGGCGGCCAATGACAATGGGCGAGAGATCCCCCCGCAAGATGGCCCCGTACCAGATGCTCACCGCTTCCGCAAGTTGGACATCGCCGATCAGTGTGGCATTGGCGGCAATAAAGGCTGCCTCATCTACTCCCGTCGGCTGCCGATCCAGCCCAATTGGCCAGGTGTCCTGTTTTTCTCGTTGCATTTAGAGTCGAGGCCGTTCATGTCAGTTGGGCTTGACGTTGAGAGAGTAGAGAGGATTCAGACGGTTGCAAGGGGCGAATGGCAAAGAAAGTTTCGTAGATGCAATCGCCAACGTGGTTCATTTGTAGCTGTAATTTGTCGAGAAACTCATGTAAGCCCTGCTCCATAATGTCGTCGATGGTCAGGTAGTCCAGCTCAGAACGCAGGCGGCCCAAAGCTCGCTCGCTGGGATCCCGCCAAGTATCGGCTGGGGTGCCGGTGATCTGGTGCAGGGATCGATCCGCATGAATAAGACAAAACTGAATGGAGCGGGGAAATTGCCGATCCAAAATCAGGAAAGAAGCCACCTCTCTGGGATTGATGCGGTGCTGGCGGCTGTATTTCCGGTACATTTCATAAGCACTGGCCGACTTCAGCAAGGCGATCCACTGCAGCTCATCCAAAGCCGTGCCCACGTACTGCAGAGAGGGCAGCAAAATAAAATACTTAACATCCAAAATGCGCGCCGTTTTGTCTGCCCGCTCCAAAAGACGGCCAATCTGGCCAAAGTGCCAACCTTCCCCGTGGGTCATGGTGGCATCCATCACCCCGGCGAATAGGTGGCTGGCCAGTTTCACTTCCGTGAAGAAATCGTGGAGCTGACTCAGGTGGGGGCCTTGCTGAGCTGCTTCTTTGACCATCAAATAAAAGCGGTTGACCCGCTCCCACATTTCTGAAGAAATGACCTCCCGCACAGAACGGGCATTTTCTCGCGCCAGCCGCAAACAGGAAAGGATGGAGTTGGGGTAATCCCTATCAAAAGCCAGGAACTGGATGACTGTTTCTTGGGTTGCCTGGCCATAGCGTTGGTAAAACAGCTCCTGATCCCCAGTGGTGTAGACAATGGGATCCCACTGCTGGGCGGGACCGCTGGGCAAGTCTAGGATGAGGTTGAGATTGACATCGATGAAGCGGGCGATGTTCTCGGCGCGCTCCACGTAGCGGTTGAGCCAGTAGATGGAATCGGCCACCCGACTCAGCATGCTGTTGCCTCCTCTGGAGTGTCTTGTCTCTGCGCTCCGTTCAAACCCAGCAGGCGGAGCAGCCGCCGCACCTTCACCAGCAGCACCCCCGTTAGGCCAGTCAGGATCCATCCTATCCAGTCGGCTGCAGTACCCAGATAGCGCACCTGCACGCGATGATCCCCCGGCGGGATCCGCACCTGCAACAGCCCCACTCCGCTGTGCTCAGCAGACGTGAGGCGACCATCCACCTGTACCCGCCAAGCAGGGTAGTAAAACGTGCGCAGGACTACCCATTGATCCTGATCGGTGGGGTTAACGGCCCGAAAACGACGGTAGCCATAGCGCCACTGCTCCACTTCCAACAGTGGCTCCAGATTGCCTTGCTCTTGTCCAAAATCCACTACGTCCCCCTGCCACCGCAGCAGCGGATCCACCTCTGGGGGCGGCATGGGCAGGGTTGCTTGGCGAGGTCGGTACTCCAGCACATCCACCAGCGCCAGCCCATCGGGAAAGATCCAGTGCCAGTGAAGAAAAGCGATGCCCGGTCGCTGCTGGGGCTCGTTGGGAAATGGCTTGGCGGCAGACAGCTCTTGAAAAGTCTGGATGGTTTGCGGGTCAAACCAGGCTCTGGACAAGACCTGCCAGCCCTGCCAGCTTTGTATCCCCATTGCCAGACCTATCCCCACAATCAAGAGGATCCTCCAGCCCTTTTGCCCCCACCCCCAGGCGGCCAGGGATCCCAAAAGCCAGGGCACCGTTACTGATGTCACCGCCATCCAGCGCCAAGAAAACTGAATGCGGCGCAGGGGCAAAACCCACTCGTAGAGCCAACCCAGCAGATCCGTCATCATCAGCAAGGCCACCAAGCTGGCCCCCAAGCTGTAGAGCAGGATCGCTTTGGCCAGGGGAGCATGGGATCCCAAGGCATCAAAGGACTCCGTCTCGTTAGCGCGAACGGAATGGATCGGGGTCATCCCCCTTGTCCTGCGGGCCAGCCATTCCCAGAAAACCAGGATCCCAGCACCCAAGACAACGGCTACCATCCAGAGCCAGTACCCTACCAGGCCGCTTTCAAACCAGTGCTGCGTCAGTTGCGGCTGGAGCCGGGTTAGCCCACTCAGCATCAGGCGATGTTGGGGCATGTACTCTTCGACAAAATTCACCAACTCCACCTGGATGAGGCGCTGATCCCAAAAGGCTGGCAGCAGATAAAACGCCGTCCACCCCAGCCCCAGCCCAAACCCCAAGTAGCAGCGCCCCACCCTGGGCCAGAGGGGATCCCAGCGGCCCAGCACCCAAGGCAGAGGCAGCCAAGTTAGCGTAAAGACCAGCAAAGTGGGCAAGTGAGATAGGGCCAACAGGCCGTAGCTAATGGCTAAGGCCACAATCGGCCAAAGGGACTGGGGCCGGCAGATCACCTGGACTGAGGCCCAGAAAATCCAGGGAGAGACAGCAATGGCCCACACTTCCCCCATTGCCCCCCGTTGGTAAATATCCACCAGCCAATAGGGGCCGGCCATACCCGCCAGAGCCAAAACCAGAGCCCAAGCCCAGGGGATGAGTTGCCGGAGAAGGGCATACAGCCCTGCGCCAAAGACTGCCATCGCCAAGCCCATGCTGGCCACCAGGGATCCGGGCATATCCAGCTCCAGCAGGCGAAACGGCAGAGGGGCCACCATGCACAGAGGGGGGTAAAAGGCAAAGGTGGGATTGCCGTAGCCGAAGTTGGAATACTCTAGCCAGCGGGGGTAGAACTGCCCGCTGAAAAACTGTCGCTGATACTGAAAGGCCCAACTGAGGTTGAAGTGGGTGGAGTGAGTCATGGGATAGCCCTGGTGCAGCATGGGCCAGAGCAGCACCCCAATGCCCACCAACAACCCTAGCCCAACACCCCTCTCTGGTTGTTGCAAAGCTTTCAGCATTTCTCGGCGTTATCCCGATCCTCTGCCTCGAAAGGCCCAGACTTCCCCCCATACTTGCGCAGCAGCCGGATGTGTTCGATCACCATCGTCTTCTCCAAGGCCTTGGCCATGTCGTATAGGGTGAGGGCAGCCACCGAAACTGCTGTCAAAGCCTCCATCTCCACCCCTGTTTGGGCGTTGGTTTTCACTGTAGCGGTGATCAGAAAGCCGGGCAGATGGGGATCCGGATTCAGATCCACGGTGACGCTGCTCAAGGGGAGAGGATGACACAGCGGGATCAGATCAGCGGTGCGCTTGGCAGCCATGATCCCGGCCAGCCGGGCTGTTTCCACCACATTCCCTTTGGGCCCTTGACCGGCCAAGATGGTCTGCAAAGTCGTTTCTGACATGCGTACCTGTCCTTGGGCAGTGGCCAAGCGGGCAACCGTGGGCTTATCTCCTACTTCCACCATTTGTGCTCGGCCAGAGGCGTCCAGGTGGGTGAGGGCTTGCCCAACAAAGGACTCTGTCCTGCTGGCGCGACTAGAACTCGAATCCGATGGCACCCCGGCCTCCCACAATCCTTGAGAGCTGAAGAGTTGGCTTAGGCTCCGATGAGGTCGGCAAATCGGCAACCAGACCCGCAGGGACTTGACAACTAGTAGCGAATCCAGGCATAGGCGGCATCAGAGAGCACCGGCACCTCGGCGTAGTGGCCGCGAATGTTTTGCACCCAGGCGTAGACGGTGATGGCAATCACCCCCAAGAGAGCTGTGGTGGCCAAAATGCTGACCATCGCCGCCAGACCAAGGCTGCCGAAGAGCATGCCGAACACCTGCATCAGCACCTGCACCAAGAACAAGGCAATGTTGAGCAACAGCGCCTGGATGGTGTTGAAGCGAACAAAATGGGCTACGCGGGTGTTGCGGATCACCAGGAACAGGAGAGCCAAAGACACCCCCATTCCCAGCCAGCCCGTGGCCAGGGGCACCAGACGAAACAGAGGCGCAAAAATGGGGATCAGCCCTGGCAGAGATTGAAACAACCCAGAGGGCAAAAAGCCCAAGGGCAGAGCCGATACCAAAGGCAAAAGGTAGGGAAGAGATCCCCACAGCCGATTGATGGGAGTGATGTCGCCGCGCCAGGTCATAATCCGTCGATCCCTATTAGGTGCAGTGGTCATTGAAGTGAAGTTTGCTTGTCGGTGCGCTTCTGGGATCCCCACCAGCTAAAGATTCAGAGAGAGAAAGCAACACCCAAGCCTTGGGCCTATTGTAGTCGATGGATTTGGGTGGCTCAACGCGCTTGGCCGCAAGCCGGCTTCTGCTTTCCAGTGAGCAGAAAAACTCGAGGCCAAAAGGTTCAGGGTGAGCGTTCCGATGCATCTGGGCTGGTATAATCAACGGCAAATCCTGGCTGCATAGCGGTTTTTTGGGTTCTTTACATTTTTCAGCTTCCACCATGAAGATTTCATTGTCTCCCGCTGCTGGCGTTGTCGGAGCTTTTCTCTGGCAAGTTTGGTCTGGGCTGATGGGTTTTCTCAACGACCGTCTGTTGCCGGAGCGCTATCACATTCGGCCTGAAGCTTTGCCGGAGTGGATTACTCAGGTGTGGGCTGGCTATCTGCGCTATCGGGAAGCCTCTCGTCCGGGGGCGATCCAGTTTCGCGGCTTGACGGTGGATCCCAGCCGAGATCTGCGCTCAGCTCACCTCGGATCCCGTCCGCTCCGCTACCGCGGCTGCCCCATGGAGACGGTTGCCCGCTCTGGGGATCCTTCTCCTACCGCCCAACCCATCCCTGAAAAGGCTTTTGTGCCCCCCTACTGGAAACTCCTCAATACGCTGCGCTTGAAGTTGAGCCTGGCCGATATTGATCGCTACCCCGTCACTCCGGCCCTGCAGCGGGTTTACCGCGGTCGAGAGTTCTGACAGCGCTCTGCTCCTTAGCGGCAATGGGGTGTTGAGGCCGGGGATCCCCTTGTGGGCGGGGATCCCTTTTTGGACTTTGTTCGCGACAGCGGGACGGAGTCTCTGGATTGGACTTGTAGGTTTGGGTGCGGGTGGTTTCTCCTGAGGGGAAAGCTGAGAAAGACTGCAAAAAAACTTAAGGTCACTTTCCCGCTGGGGGATAAGAGCCCCTACAGTGGATAAAGAAGAACATGGTGCTCCGCACCGCCAACGCAATGAGCCTTGTTATGTCCAAAAGCGGCGTGCTCCTGCTGAACTTGGGGGGGCCAGAGACCCAGGCTGATGTGCAGCCCTTTCTTTACAATCTGTTCGCCGATCCTGAGCTGATCCGCCTGCCGTTTCCCTTCTTGCAGCGGGCCTTCGCCTGGGCCATCTCCACGCTGCGGGCCGAAAAATCCCGCCGCAACTACGCGGCCATTGGGGGGGGATCCCCCTTGCGGCGCATTACTGCTGAGCAAGCGCGAGAACTGCAGGCCCACCTGGTGGCCGAGGGCTACGATGTGCCGGTGTATGTGGCCATGCGCTACTGGCATCCGCTGATCGAGTCGGTGGTGCAGCAGATCAAGTCGGATGGGATCACCCGCTTGGTGGTGCTGCCGCTTTACCCGCAGTATTCCATCAGCACGACGGGATCCAGCTTTAAGCTGCTGGATCGGCTCTGGGCTGAGGATCCGGAGCTGGCCCACATCGAGCGCTGCCAGATCTGCTCCTGGTACGATCAGCCTCAGTACGTGCAGGCGATGGCCAGAGCAATTCGGGAACAGTTGGATGGATTTGCCGAGCCCGAAGGGGTGCATGTGCTGTTCAGCGCCCACGGCATTCCCGAAAGCTATGTCACCGAGGCCGGGGATCCCTACCAACAGGAAATGGAAGCCTGCGTGCGGCTGATCTGGCAGCAGGTGGGACGCCCCAATGACCACACCCTCTCCTATCAAAGCCGGGTGGGTTCGGTGCGGTGGCTCCGGCCTTACACCGAACGGGTCATCCCGGAGTTGGGATCCCGAGGTGTGAAGCAGTTGCTGGTGGTGCCGATTAGCTTTGTGTCGGAGCACATCGAGACCCTGCAGGAGATCGACATCGAGTATCGGGAGCTGGCCCATCGAGCTGGGATTGCCGATTTTCGCCGTGTGCCCGCCTTAAATACCGACCCTCTGTTCATTGCTGGCTTGGCGGCGCTGGTGCGGCCTCATCTGCTCACTCCGGGCTTGGCAGCTCCTGCCTTTGTCCCTGCTGCTGTGGGCAGCTCGCTGCTGGAGCGGTAGGGAAGAACGCCAGGCATTTCATTGTTGCTCTGCAACGCTGACGCGACCAGACGAGGACGCTGACTTCATACCCCCAGAAGCGTTCTCCTACCACCCCAGGTGTCTCATCTTCATGGAGTTTTGACTGGGAATGACCCTAAGCCCGAGCGAAGCCTTGCTGACGAAGTGGCTGCTGACCTATTTTTACCAACGGCTGCCTTTCCCCCAAGAGTGGCTGCCGCAGAAAAGCTATTGGGTAGGGGGATCCCTGCGGGATGCTTACCTGGCTTGGCTGCAGGGCCGTGCTGCTGGGGATCCCGCTCGCGACGGTGGGATGGAGTCCTCAGCGTCGGTGGATTTGGACCTGATGTGCGCTGTGGATCCCGTGGGCTGGGCAGCGGCAGTGGCACGGCGGTTGGGGGCGGGC
>NZ_JANSHS010000358.1:0-4655 GCF_047461695.1 Synechococcus sp. R6-7 | reverse complement strand
TCAGGAGAGTTCAGCGTGAATGTATCAGGACAGATCCGCATCAACAACGCCAAGGTAGTTGTGGCAGACATTTAAGCCTCTAACGGCATCATCCACGTCATCGATGCAGTCTTGATCCCGCCGCGTTAGGAATTGGGCCACCACTTCGGGCATCATAGAAGCATCGAGATTCAGCACTTTATTGGGGAGATTCAGCGTGGAGCGGCCTAAGTGGGTAGCAATCGTTACAGGGATCCTGGCCATTGCTCTGGGGGTGGGCTACTTGCTGCTGGTGCAGCTATTGGACTATCGCGGCGGCCAATTTTTGCCGGCACCACTGGAGCCGCCGGCGATTTTGGGAGAGGGGATCCCTGGCTCATTTGGCCGGTTGAGCTGAGGGTGTTTTTGACTCCCCGCTCCCTTCTCTGGTCTCTTGCTCAGCTACTTCTCAGCAAAGCTCTCGACAAAAAAGCTCTCGACAAAACTGTATGCTCAGCTACAGCAAGCCCTATGCTGGAGAAGCGACTCGGATGGCTCAGCAATTTTGGGTTGCTTGATTTGAAGATTTGGGCAGGCTGTGGGTTGGGATGGTGCTGTCGCGCTCCACTTGGGTGTGGTTGTGGGCAGGGCTGGGTTTGGCGGCCCTGAGCCAATATCTGCAATGGGTTAGCGGGATCTATAGCTTTATCGCCCCCCATTCGTTGCCGCTGGCGGATCTGGCAGTGGCCGGGATCCTGGGAGGGACAGCAGCAGCAGGTCTGGCAGCGCGCCATTGGTGGCAGCAGGCTGGCCGACGGCAAAGTACTCCAAACCAGCGGACACAACCGCTGCGGCGGGTTAAGTTAACTCGGAATCAGGTGCAAGCCGATCTGGAAGATGCCGATCGCCTGATCCAGAAGCTGCAGAATGACATCAGTCGCCGTGCCCTGCGTGCCAAGCTGCAAGAGATCAATCAGCGGCTTAACCAGGAGGAATTGCATCTGGTGGTGTTCGGCACCAGTTCCGCCGGCAAGACCTCGTTGATCAATGCCTTGATGGGCCGACCAGTGGGCGAAACAGCCCCCACCCTGGGCACCACCCAGCAGGGATCCATCCACACCTACCAATTGGAGGGCTGGAACGGCCCCATTTCCCTTACCGACACACCTGGGCTGCTGACGATTGGGGGAGCAGGTGAAGCGGAAGCCCGCGCCCTGGCCCAGAAGGCGGATCTGCTGATCTTGGTGGTGGCCGGAGACCTGCTGGCTTCGGAATATGCCGAAATGCTGGAGTTGGCCCGGCTGGGCAAATCCGCCATCCTGGCCCTCAACAAAACCGATCAGATGCTGCCGGAGGATGTAGAGACCATCTTGGCCCATTTGCGCCGACGCACCGCCGGTGTTATCCCTGCCGAACAGGTGGTGGCTATCGCCGCTGATCCAGAGCCCCTCAAGGTTCGCTACTACTCCGAAGATGGCTCTGTGTGGGAAACTTGGGAGCCGCAGCCCCCCGAGACAGAGGCCCTCATCCAACAGATGGCTCAACTGCTGCAGCAGAAGGGATCCCACCTGCGCTTGGCCAATGCCTTGTTGCAAACCCGAACTCTCAGCGAAGCCGTCCAGCAGGCCCTCCAAGAAGAACGTCGCCAACAGGGTCGCCAGATCGTGGAACGGATGCAGTGGGCCACCGCTGCTGCCCTGGCGGCAAACCCTCTTCCTGCTTTGGATGTGCTGGCAGGAGTAGCCATTCAGGCGCGCATGATTGGGGAACTGCACCAGGTGTTTGACCGACGCATTACCTTGCGCCGGGCCCAGCAAATTGCCCAGAGTTTGGCGCAAATGGTGGTGCAACTGGGGGGGCTGGAGCTGGCTACTCAGGCTTTGGGCTCTCTGCTCAAGGCCAGCCCCTTGATGGTTATGGGGATCCCCCTGCAGGCAGTGACGGGGGCCTATCTGACACGGGTGGCGGGGCTCAGTTACCTAGAGTGGCTGTCCTCTGGGGATCCCTGGCAAGAGGAAATCCTGCAAGAGCGGATTAGGCAGCAGCTCCAAAACCGTCATCCTCTGGCCTTTCTCACCCAACTGGCCCGCCAAGCCCATTCCAACAGCTAGTCCAAGCATCCGTCTTTTCGCCGCCACAGGCCCAACCTATCCCGTTCTCCGCCCGCCGCAGAAAATCCATTACACTGAGTACAGCTTTTTCTAACTTAACTTTGTAGAAGTTCTGTAGATTAGCAGGCTCCAGGTCACACAGGAGAGAACATTTGTACCAGCCATACTCAGTGTTGCCGGAAAAAGTTGCACAATTTGTTAATCACAAGTCAAGCCCAGTCCATCATTTTGTAGTCTGCTGCCCTAAACTGGCTCCGTTTGCGCCTTATGTCTTCCATCAACCCGACCTTGCCCATTCAGTGGATCGACGCGGATTCGGGAGAGGTGGTGGAAGAATGCCCTTGGGAGAGCAGTCCCCATCCGGGCACCTACGTCCAACTGGCAGAGCAGCACTACCTGGTTCTGGAAAAGCGTCATTCCTACCGGCTCCGGCAAGGCAAATACCACCTGTGTGGGATCCGCGCCTTGGTGCGTTCGGTAAACCCACCGCAGGAAGCAGGGAATTGCCTGGGGGATCCCTCCTGTCGGTTTAATGCTCACTCGCCCTTGCTGCGTTGTGCCGTCAACCCCAGCGGGCCCTGTCAGGGCTGCCCCCACTACGAGCCAGCTCTGCGTTGCTAGCCCTCCAACTCCAGAGCCATGACCTGGGTGAGCACACGGTTGGTGTTTTCGCGAAACTCAGCCACGCTCACCCGCCCCAACAAATACACAGCCAGCAACATCACCGCCGCCTCTGTCCCGAACACCGTGGCATAGGCAAGTATTGGCGAGCCGGGAAATAGGATCCGCCCCAGATCGAGCAAAGCCCCACCAAGTAAGGTGGAAACTGCCTGGGACATGGCCTGGGCCAGTCCCCAAGCCCCGATAAAGGTGCCTGCCGTCTCCGCTGCCGTCAAATCCAACATGAGGGTAATGGCGCCATTGGTGGTGATCCCAGAAGCCAAGCCAAACAGGATCATACACAGCTGCAGCAGCCGTGGATTGCCTGTAAACCCTGAGGCAATGGTCAGCCCAAAAGAGATGGCCACCAGCAGACAGCCCAGACGAGCCGTTGTCTGTTTGCCCAGCTTGGGCACAATGAAAAATCCGGTCAGCACAATCCCTGCCAAAATACCCAGGCTCCAAAAGGCATTGAGCTGGGTGCTCTGGGCCACCGTCATGCCAAACACCTCGCCGCCATAGGGTTCTAGGATCGGCTGTTGGATAAACAGGCCCATGGTCATCAACACCAAGAAGCCGAAAAAGATCAGGGTTTGGCGGCTGGCGGTCAGCACCTTGATGGCCGTACCCAGGGTGATTTGGTCTTCTCGTCCGGCCAAGGTGGAACGGGATCCGTAGCGGGAATAGCGCTTTTCCACTCCCCAGGTGGCAACCACCCCCAGCAGGATCACCACGGCTGGAATGATGATGAAGAGGCGATTAATGGTGCTCTGCAGGTTGTCCGGATCCAAGCCCCGCAGCAGAACTGCCGAGCCAATGGCCCCGCCGGCAATGCCCACCATCAACATAGACCAGACGATCCCCACCAACTTAGAGCGGTTGTCCTCGTCTGACACATCCACCAGCAAAGCCGCAAAAGGCGTGGAGCAGGCGCTGAGGCAGAGACCATAAAGGGCAAACATCAAACAGGCCAAGCCTACCCAGCCATAGGTGGCTCCAGACCAGCCCGTAGCCGCAAAGCTATCCCCCAAACCCCACACCACCTGCACCCCCAGGAAGATACAAACGGCAAATAGCACTGATCCCAGGCGCACATAGCCGGTGCGATGCAAGCCAAACAGGGGCTTGGCATCCGAGAGCTGCCCAAACCAAACCCGAGCCGGGGAGACCAACTGGTGCATGGCCAGGGATCCCCCCACCACTGTGGCCGGGATGGCCAGCAGATCCGTGTCGATCATGACGCGGTTCAGCACTCCCAAAGTGAGCAACGACATCATTCCCAAGCCCATCTGAAACAGGCCCAGGCGGAACATAACATGCAGCGGCAAAGACTGAACCTGCACCTGAGGCTCTGGAGAAGCTGGAGTTACAGAAGCCACAGAAGCGTTGACCTCGGGATCCCGGCGAATACTGGCCATGATCTGGAATATTTCGAAAGGGTGCTACAGCTTTTTATCGTAGCCCAGGTGGCTTGGGATCCCGGCAAAAGCATGGGGTTGCCAAAAGTGAAACCGCCACGTCCTCTCCCCTTTTGGGAGCTATTGTCAGGGTATAGTCCCCCAATTTCCAATCCTCAGGAATATTGCTATGCGCGCCCCCATCCCCTGGCTGCTGAGTTCACTGAGCTGGGTGGGCATTTCCCTGGCCGGAGCAGCCCTCGTCCCTACACTGATGGTGTCCACCTCGCAGGCAACCCCTATGGATTTTCCGCTCCACCAGTCCCTTTCTTCCCCCTCGCCTTCAGAGTGGGCAGAGTACTTGGCCTACAGGCAGGTGATTGACCAGACGATCTCCATGACCTGGGATCCGCAAGCGCGAGCCTTGGCAAAGCAGTATGGGCTGGATATCGTCAACATCACCTGGGAAGATACCGGACGCCACAAGGGATCCGCCCTTGGCCCCAACATCAGCGACATGACCATCCAG
>NZ_JANSHS010000357.1:0-5406 GCF_047461695.1 Synechococcus sp. R6-7 | reverse complement strand
GCGGGGCTCCTGCGATTTCTAGCTGACCCTGCTCCGTTCAATGGTTTTACGGCCCATACCGTCAGCCAATAGCTTGGACGTTGAATCCAGGTTGAGCGGGCCACGGGGCCTGTCGGTCAAGAGGAACAAGTTTGAGCCTGCTTTCGATAACTGACTCGATATCTGATCCGTTTGCTCAACAAGGGAAATACGCTTGTCCAGCGATTGGAAGATTCCCCTTCCAATAGCAGGCATACTGCAGTTGCTGAATTGCTCCTCTTCGATGCCTCTGGGAGTTCTGTGCATCTTGCTCTGCAAGAGGGATCCCTGAGGTGGCCCATGTGAGTGAGGTGAAATCCTGGCAACCGAGCAGATCGATAACCCAAACTGAGGAGAGCTGACTATGAGTATGAATAGGGCTTCTGCCTTCCCCTTAACCTGGCTGTGGACGGGATCCCTGGCCCTGGGGGTGACGGCCCTGGTGACCCGCCAAGTGATCTGGGGGCTCTTACCTTTGGCAGCAGCCTACCCTGCCATCCGCCGCCGCGAAGAACAGCTTGGCCAAGTTCTGGAACAGACCTGGACACAGCAGCAACAGACAGCAACCCAACTGGAGACCCTGCAAGCGCGTTTCGAGGTGCTGGACGCTCGGCTCACTGCTGAACCGTCCCTTCTGCAGCAGACCTTGGCTTCCCCGGCTGAGGCCATTCAAGAGCTCGAGCAGAAAGTAAAGGTTTTGGAGCCCATCTGGGTACAGCAGCAGCAGACGGCGGCCCAACTGGAAACATTACAAGGGCGGATCGACGCCCTCGAAGCTCGGCCCACGTCTCATCTGTCCGTGCGGCAACAGCTGGCCCCCATCACCCAGGCCATCCAGCAAATCCAGCAGCGGTTAAAAGCCGTGGAGCTGCGGTTGAATGCTCTGCCGGTATCCCAGCCCCAAGTGACTTTGGAGCAACTGGAGTTGGTGCAGGCGCAACTCCAACACCTGCAGCAGCTGGTGGCATCCCAGCCGAACCCTGCTTTTCCCCGCAAAGCCCTGGGGGTGTTCATCGACGCGGCCAATCTCCACGCCAGCGCCCAGCAGTGGGGATCCCATCTCGACTATCCCAGTCTGCTCAGCTGGCTGGCCCAGGGCAGATCCGAGATAGAAGTGCATGTCTACAGCGGGGTAGATCGCCACAACCTAGCTCAGCGTCGTTTCCTGCGGGAGTTGAGAAAACAGGGCTATCGGGTGGTCACCAAGCCGGTGGTGATCCACGCCGACGGCAGCCGCAAAGCCAATCTGGATGGGGAGCTGATCGTGGACTTGATGGCGATGCACTCCCACTACGAGACGGTGCTGCTGCTGAGTGGGGATGGAGATTTTGTGCCGGCCCTCAAGCATATCCGCCGCCAAGGCTGCCGGCTGGAGGTAGCCGCCTACAGGCCGAACACGAACCCGGCGTTAATTCGGATAGCCGACCAGTTCGTGGATTTGTGCGCTTGGCAGGGAACAGGAACGCTGGTGCCGCTGCCTGCAAAACAGACTCCGGCCACCGGCTAAACCTTGCCATCTCAGCACAGTTACATCGATTCCTGACTCCCCTCTCCCAAGGCAGGGAGAGAGGCTGGGGTTGAGGGTAGGCGGCACAGCGTCTTAACCTTGTTTGAAGTGATCAGAAGTGCTCATCTTCTCTAACCATTTTCTGATTTGCAGTCTCAACGCCTGAGACTCGCTTGGATCAACCTTGCCCCAGCAGTCAACTTAACCCCAATTAGAGAGTCCAGATGTCAACGCAACTCACACAGCGGTTTGTGCAGGCAATGCACTATGCCCATCGCTGGCATGCTTCTCAGACCCGCAAGGGAACCGGGATCCCGTACCTCAGCCATCTGTTGGCCGTAGCAGCCATCGCCCTGGAGCATGGGGCGGATGAAGATGAAGCGATTGCCGCTCTGCTCCACGACAGCCTAGAGGACGGCCCCCACAACACAGGCGAGCCCCGGGCCCAGATTGAGCAACAGATCCGGGAGCACTTTGGAGAACGGGTGCTGCAGATCATCCTGGGATGTACGGATACCGAAAGCGATGGCTCCCGAGGCGAGCCCAAAGAAAACTGGAAAGAGCGCAAAACCGCCTACCTGAAGCACCTGGAAACGGCAAATGCCTCGGTTTTGTTGGTGGCCGCCTCTGACAAGCTGCACAACGCCCGCTGCATCTTGCGGGATTTTCGCCAACTGGGGGATGAACTCTGGCAGCGGTTTTCCGCCGGAAAAGAGGGATCCCTGTGGTATTATCGATCGTTGGCAGAGATTCTGAGGCGACGGCTGCCCGGCAATCTATCGGCGGAGCTTCAAGAGCTGGTGGCTGAGTTGCAATGCCAAGCTGGAGCGGTAATGCCTTGACAGAGACAAGCAGGGCTGAAGAAAATGCTGAGGGCAGCCCTATTCATCACACTTTTTGGGTCACGCACCTATGGTTCTCGCTGTTGGCACCCCTGCTCCTGGGTTCAACACCACTGACACCCAAGGCAACCAGGTTTCGCTGGCTGATTTTGCCGGCAAAACCGTTGTCCTCTATTTTTACCCCAAAGACGACACCCCCGGCTGTACCAAAGAAGCCTGTGGATTCCGCGACGCCTACGCCGACTACCAAAGCAAGGACGTGGTGGTGCTGGGGGTGAGCATGGACGACCAAGCTTCTCACCAAAAGTTCACCGAAAAGTACAACTTGCCTTTCCCCCTACTGGTGGATAGCAGTGGGGTGATTACCCGCGCCTACGATGTGGATGGGGGCGGCTATGCCAAGCGGGTGACCTACGTCATTGATGGCGAGGGCAAAATTGCCAAGGTCTACCAGAACATCAATACCGAAACCCATGCCCGCGATATTTTGGCGGATTTGGGTTTGTAAAGACTCTGTCTCTTTTCAGCACTCCTAGGTAGGTTCCCGGCCTTTGCGCATGAACGACGACATTCCGGTCGCCCGTCGCCAGTCCACTCCGGCGAAAAAAGCGCAAAGTTCGGTGCCTGCCCTGAGGTCCCGTCTAGTCTTGGGCCTGGTGCTGGTTGGGCTAGTGCTCCTGGCGGGTTGGGGGATAGAGAAGTTACCGGGATCCCAGCGGGCGGCGGATCCCCAAGTTCTGGAGGAAGCCGGTCAGCCCTCTCTGCCGCAGCCAACTGTGCAGAATGGGCGACCTTCTCTGTTGGGGCACTATGCCTATTCAGAAGCTCCTGCAGACAGCTTGCGGGTGGTGGGCAGCTACCGTGGTCGAGAGGTGCGCCTGCGCCAGGCGGCTGCCGAAAGTTACCTTCGCATGAGCGAAGCAGCTCAAGCTGCCGGGATCCGCCTTGTCCCCATTTCCGGGTTTCGCTCCATTGCGGATCAGGAATTCTTGTTTTTTCAATTGGCTCAATCCCGAGCCTTGCGACCCGAGGAACGAGCTGCGGTCAGTGCTCCCCCTGGCTACAGCGAGCACCACACTGGCTATGCCATCGACCTTGGGGATGCCGGGTTTCCGCAGTGGGATACTCAAGAAGCCTTTGAGACCACCCCGGCCTTCCAGTGGCTGCAGAGCAACGCGGCCCGCTTTGGCTTTGAGCTGTCTTTCCCCAGAAACAACCCTCAGGGGGTGAATTACGAACCCTGGCACTGGCGCTTTGTGGGCGACCGCCATAGCCTAGAGACCTTTTACAAGCGCTAGCCAACTCCCTTCTTCTGAGGGGAGGGGGGCTGGGGGTGAGGGCCCAAAGAGCGGATGACGCGATTCGAACGCGCGACCGTCTCGTTGGCAACGAGAAGCTCTACCACTGAGCTACATCCGCGTCGGGAAATTTATGATGGCAAGTTTTGCGGTGGTTTGTCAAGTCAGGGATCCCTGGCGCATTTTGTTCCAGAATGAGAGAAGTTCATCTTTCTTTGCAGTTGCGCAAAGTCTGGGCGGGATCCCGGGCAGCGCCTGTTTGAGGGTATCGCTATGCGGGTAGCCATTATTGGGGCCGGATTGGCCGGGTTGGTGACGGCAGTCGATTTGGTTGAAGCAGGACACGAGGTGCAGATCTACGAGGCGCGGCCTTTTGTCGGCGGCAAGGTGGGATCCTGGCAGGATGCCGATGGCAACCACATCGAGATGGGGCTGCACGTTTTTTTCTGCAACTACAGCAATTTGTTTGCCCTGATGAAAAAGGTGGGAGCCTACGAGAACCTGCTGCCCAAGCAACACACCCACACCTTTGTCAACCGAGGTGGGCAAACGGCCAGTCTGGATTTTCGCTTTCCCCTGGGGGCGCCTTTCAACGGCCTCAAAGCTTTTTTCACCACCGAGCAGCTCTCTTGGGCGGACAAGCTGCGCAACGCCTTGGCGCTGGGCACCAGCCCTTTGATTCGCGGCTTGCTGGACTATGAAGGGGCAATGCGGCAAATTCGCGCCTTGGATCGGATGAGCTTTGCCGATTGGTTTCGGCGGCATGGGGGATCCGAGGGTAGCCTGAAGCGGATGTGGAACCCGATTGCCTATGCCTTGGGCTTTATTGACACGGAGCAGATTTCTGCCCGCTGCATGCTGACGATCTTTCAGATGTTTGCCAGCAAAACAGAGGCCTCCAAGCTCAATTTCCTCAAGGGATCCCCGGACACTTACCTCACTCAGCCCATCGTCCGCTACATCCAAGCCCGTGGGGGCCAGATCCACACCCGCAGAGGGGTCAGCCGCATTGAAGTGAGCGACTCCTCTCCCTACCCCGTGACCGGCTTGCTCTTGACTAATGGAGAGCGGGTAGAGGCAGATGTGTACGTGTGCGCAGCGGCGGTGGAAGGGGCCAAACGGCTGATCCCGGAAGTATGGCGGCAGTGGCCTCAGTTCGACAACCTCTACAAGCTGGAATCCGTACCTGTGGCCACGGTGCAGTTGCGCTTCGATGGCTGGGTGACGGAGCTGAACCCCCAAGGCCAGGCCAAACGAGCCAGCCAACACCCAGAGGCTCTGGGTATCGACAATCTCCTCTACACCGCCGATGCCGATTTTTCCTGCTTTGCCGATCTGGCCCTCACCAGCCCCGCCGACTACTACAAACCCGGCCAGGGATCCCTGCTACAATGCGTGCTCACGCCGGGGGATCCCTTCATTTCCATGCCCAACGAGCAAATTGCCCAGCACGTGTTGCACCAAGTCCACGAGCTGTTTCCTTCATCCCGGCAACTGAACATGACCTGGTACAGCGTGGTGAAACTGGCCCACTCCCTCTATCGAGAAGCACCGGGCATGGATCCCTACCGCCCGCAGCAAAAGACCCCAATACCCAACTTCTTTTTTGCCGGCAGCTACACCGCCCAAGACTACATCGACAGCATGGAAGGGGCCACCCTCTCCGGCCACCTGGCTGCTCAGGCCATTCTGGCTGCCCACAGGGATCCCTGATAGGAGCATGACTCTAGTCAATAATAAG
>NZ_JANSHS010000356.1:0-2150 GCF_047461695.1 Synechococcus sp. R6-7 | reverse complement strand
ACACCCAAACCACCCCAAAGCCTAAGCTGGCCAAGAGGGCGGGGCGTCTGCCTTGCCAGCCTTTGGTGATGCGGGCGTGCAAATAGGCGGCAAAGACCAACCAGGTAATCAAGGCCCAGGTTTCTTTCGGATCCCAGCTCCAGTAGGTACCCCAGGCTTCGTTGGCCCAAACGGCGCCGGCGATAATGCCGATGGTCAACAGGGGAAAGCCCAGCCCGATGAGCCGGTAGCTGGTGTTGTCCAAGATTTCTGCCAGGCTCAGCCGTTGCCAGGGGATCCCTTCGGGGGCCGGTTGGGGGGGGAGTTCAGCGGACGAGGGGGCAGGACGGGGGGAGCGGAGGCCGGCGTAGGCCAGTTCTGAAGCCGGGGAAGGCAGGGTGGCTTCCGCCCATTCGGGATGGGTTTGGGGTTGGGGAGGGCGAAATTGCAGGCCGAGGGAGTTGCCCTTGAGATGCACTTCCTGACCGCGAGTGACGATGAGAAAGCTGATGGAGAGAAGGGATCCCACCAGCAGCGCCGCGTAGGCCAGCAACATCACAGTCACGTGCATCATCAGCCAGTTGGATTGCAAAGCCGGCACGAGGGGCTGGGCCACCTGCATATCTTCCGGCAGCACCAAGGCAGCAAAGGCTACGATCCCGGTTACAACTGGGGCGGTCATGACCCCCACCCAGCGGCTGCGGCTCCAGTGGAGGGCCAGCAGGTGCAAAGCGGTGATCCCCCAGGCCAGGAAAAACAAAGACTCGTACAGATTACTCAAGGGGAAGTAGCCTGCATCGATCCAGCGGGCCGTCAACAGGGCGGCCATCGTCAAGTTTGCCCCGATCATCCCCGCTAGGCCCAATTCGGCCAAAAGCTGCACCTGGGGAAAAGCTGCCCCACCCCAGTAGAACAGCATGGCCCCCAGAGAAATGGCAAACGCCACGTTGTTGAGCAGAGCTTGCCACTGGGCCAGATCCATGCCCGCAAGAGCTGTTATCGCCAACAGAGCCATACACGACCTCAAAAGTGTCTCCGACCCGGCTTGAGCCAGGCCAGTTGATCCCATTCTAGGGCGGGGGAAGGGATCTTCCCCAAAGGACACATGCTGGTAATGTGGGGATGGCTTGTCTGCGGCTCGGCAGGATACAAAGAGCATTGGGATGTAAGGCTCATGCAAGAACACGCGGGAAATGCCAGGTTGAGAAGGTGGGGGTTGTTGAGATGGTGGATCTGTCTGTTGGCCGCCCTCGTTTTGGCCTCTTGTGGGGGATCCCCGCCTAAACCCCCGCAGGAACAGCTTCCCCAGCTAGAGCGCGTGCCGGTTCCCCCGGAGATTGCCAAGCTGGATGCCCATTTGCAGTATTGTCGCCCGCAAGTTCAGATCCTCAGCCCCAAGCCAGGTGAGGTGTTGTCAGAGCGGCAGGTAACCGTTCGCTTCGCGGTGCAAGGGTACCCACTTTTCAAAGATCCGCAATTGGGTCTTGGCCCTCATCTGCACGTGGTGCTGGACAACCGGCCCTACATCGCCCATTACGATGCCGATGCTCCCCTCGTTTTCAAGGATTTGGAGCCGGGATCCCATACTCTGCGGGTGTTTGCCGGCAAACCCTGGCACGAGAGCTTCAAAAACTCTGAAGCCTATGCCCAGGTCAGCTTTCACGTGTTAGCTCCCACCCCTGAGTACGTGCCACAGCCGCAACTGCCCCTGCTCACCTACAACCGCCCCACAGGCAGCTACGGGGCCGAGCCAATCTTGGTGGATTTCTGGCTGGCCAATGCCCCAGTGCGGGAGAGCCTGTTGAGTGACTTGCCACGGGACTGGCGGATCCGCTACACCCTCAACGGCCAATCTGGCCTGCTGGATCGCTGGGAGTCTTTTTATCTGAAGGGCTTCAGGCCCGGTCGCAATGTGATGGTGCTGGAACTGGTGGACAGCAAAGGGGATCCCATCCGCAATGTGTTCAACAGCGCCGCCCGCGAGATCACCTACACCCCTGGCGGCCAAGACACCCTCTCCAAGCTGGTTCGGGGGGAGCTAAAAGCCGAAGAGGCCCTGGCCATCGTCCAGCCCCAGCCCACCCCTACCCCAACTCCGACACCGGAGCCCACCCCGACTCCAGAACCCACGCCCACTCCTACTCCGACGCCAACACCAACTCCGACACCCA
>NZ_JANSHS010000355.1:0-4531 GCF_047461695.1 Synechococcus sp. R6-7 | reverse complement strand
GCGGGCCTCCAGCCCGAAAATTTGGTGATCCGCATGGTTAAGAGGGAGTGAGGGGTGGCAAAAAGATTCAGCACTACCTAAATTCAGTACGGCATTGCCCTCCCCTTGGATGCTGTTTTCAAAAGTTTTGGGTATTGGGTAACCTCACCCCGCAGCCTGCCCCGGCGCCGATGATAGAGTACAGAGGAGTCTTCTGCGCGAGCCCTTTATGCCTCAGTCCAAACCCCAAGAATCCCCAGCCCGCAAGCTCCTCAACATTTTGCTGCTGGTGGTGGGCACGGTAACTTTCTTGGGCTTCTCCTTTGGCCCGCTATTCCAGGCCCTCGGGCCTTCCGAATCTCCAGAGGCCAGCCTGGTAACCGAGCAACTGCGGGCCCAGGCAGACGGCTATCGCGTCGTGCTGGAGCGGGAGCCGGATAACCCCATTGCCCTGCGGGGGTTGATCGACACCCAACTGCAATTGAACGAGCCGCAAGGGGCCATTGAGCCGCTGAAGAAGCTGGTGGAACTGGAGCCCGAAAATCGGCAACTGAGAGCCTTTTTGGCCGAAATCCAGCAGGATACGGGGGATTTTGAAGGGGCATTAGAACAGCTCCAGATCCTTTACGAGGGGGATCCCAAAGATGGCCAGGTGCTGCAGCAGTTGGTGGATGTGCAGCTAACCCTGGGCCGCACCTCTGAGGCCATTGCCCTGCTGGAGAAGCATCTTGAAGAAGTGCCGGAAGATAATGATGTACGTTTGCGCTTGGCCTTTGTCTACGCCCGCAACAACCAGACCGAAAAAGCCATAGCCCTCTACGACGAGTTAATCGCGGCGGATCCCAGTGATTTCACCCCCGTGTTGGGCAAAGCCATAGCCCTCAGCTCCGCCACCGATGAAAACCTACGGGCAAAAGCGCCTGAGCTGTTTGAGCAAGCAGCCCGGCTGGCCCCGCCCCAAGTTCGGGAGCAAATCCAGCAGCAAGCAGAGATTTATGCTCAGGTGAACCGGCCCCAGACGGTCGAGAACCAAAACAGCAACCCCTCCCCCTGAGCAGGTTTTCAACCGTTAGGCTAATCCAGGTGTTGAGAAGCTGATCCCTGACGGTTCTCAGTTGACCCGATAGGGAGAGCTACGGAAAAGACTCAAGTGCCTTTTCTACAGAGGGGTAGATCTCGTAAATGGCATCCAAGCCGGTGATGGAGAAGAGCAGCTTGACCTGCTCCTGCAGGCTGCAGAACTTGAGTTGATAGCCCGAAGCGCGGCAATGGCGATGCGCCCAAACCAGAACCGACAACCCCATGCTGTCGATCAGGCTAACCTGACTAAGATCCAACAAGAAATGTCCCGGTTTCTCGGTGAGAATTTGGCTTAGCTCTTTCCGTACCTCGCGGGCAATCGCGGCGTTGAGCCTTTCACTGTGCAATTTCACAACCGTAACAGGGGATCCCTTGTGGCTGAGCTGGATGAAGACATCCATGAAAAGCCCGTCAGGTTTGAGGGGGGATGGGCACAGGCACGATGCAACCAGACTGATTTTGAATTGCTAAATCACCATGAGTATGAGTTTGTCCTCCCTGGGCTTCTCTTGCAAGCATTCTTGGACACTTTTCCCTTACAGGTTAGAACTGGCATGAACGGGATCCCTGCCTGGGCTGGAGATGCTGCCGCCCTGAGTCTATTGGTTATGCAAGTGCCGATGCTGGCGGTGCTGCTGGCGCGGCTGCTGCCCTCTTTGCGGCGCCCTTCCCCTCTGCCTCCCGGTCAGCCGGGGATCCCTTTGCAGCCGGGCTTGGTCAGCGTGTTGTTGCCCACCCTCAACGAAGCCGAGCGCATCGATCCCTGCCTGGAAGGATTGCACCAACAGAGCTCCGTCCTGCGGGAGGTGCTGGTGGTGGACAGCCGCTCTCAAGATGGCACCCCCGAAAAAGTGCTGCAGATGGCCAAGCGGGATCCGCGCTTCCGTCTGGTAACCGACGATCCCTTGCCCAACGGATGGGTGGGGCGCCCCTGGGCCTTGCACTATGGATTTCTCCAGTCGGATCCGGCCTCTGAGTGGATCCTGGGCATTGATGCCGATACCCGTCCCCAGCCAGGATTGGTGGAGCGCCTGCTGGAAACTGCCCAGGCCCAAAGGCTCGACCTGATCACCCTGGCACCGCAGTTTATCTTACAGCACTGGGGGGAAGGCTGGCTGCAACCGGCTCTTTTGGTAACCCTGATCTATCGCTATGGGGCAGCCGGAGACAGGGCTACCCTGCCAGAACGGACGATGGCCAATGGGCAATGTATGCTAGTGCGCCGGTCGGTGCTGGAAGCGATGAATGGCTACACAGTGGCGCGGGCTTCATTTTGTGACGATGTGACCCTGGTGCGGCAGATTGCGGCAGCCGGCTTTAAAGTAGCTTTTTACGACGGTCGGCACCTGCTCAAGGTGCGCATGTACACTTCTTTTGGCGAAACTTGGCGAGAGTGGGGCCGATCCCTCGATTTGAAAGATGCCACCCCTGTGGCCCAGTTGTGGGGGGATATAGCTCTCCTCGTCCTCACCCAAGGGATCCCTGGGCCGGTGGTTGTAGGGCTGTTGGGCAAAGCCGGGATGGGGTTTCCCTTTTCCCTGACGGAGCAGGTGCTGCTGGGGCTTAACCTAGGCTTACTGATTCTGCGCTTAGGTGTACTGCTGGGCATTCGCGGCTCCTATCAGGATCCCCCTTGGACGTTCTGGATGTCGCCTCTGGCGGATCCCTTGGCCGTTCTGCGGATAATCCTATCTGCCCTCAGCCGGCCCCGCTCTTGGCGCGGGCGCACCTACTAGGAGAGCCCTCAATCGGCTATTGCCTCGGGATCCACGCCCAACTCCCGCAATTTCGCGGCTAGGCGCTGCTGTTCCAGACGGGCCTGTTCGAGGGCTGCTTCTGCCGCTTCGGCCCGCTGCCGCTCCTGCTCTACCTGTTCGATTCCCCATAGGAGCAAATTCCCATCGGCAGTCCACCACCGCAACCAGTTGGCTTTGGTCTCGGCTTTTTGTCCCCGCCACACCCCCAAAAACAAGCCAATCTCCGGGATCCAGTAGCGACGGTTTTCATCCGCCGATACAGGGGTATAGCGGCCATTCTCCAGGCGGTAGACATCCAGCTCACCGGTTTTGGGATGAAAGATTACATAGACAGGCACCTGCAAAATGCGCTCGTAGAAATACCATTTTCCATAGGGATAGTGGGGATTGATGGAGTACTCGCCGCCCTCGGTTTCGGAGATGAATTCCATCACAATCGCCGGGGGATCCCCTTCTAAGTGTGGGGTATAGCTGCGGCGGATCTCTCCTTCGGGAATCGGCTGTACTGCGGGCACATAAACCCAGTCGGGGGCTTTCACCACCACCTTGTCCCCGACAGTGCTGCAAAGGCCAAAGTTGGAGGCGATCAAAGCCTGGGCAGGGATCCTCTGAGCGAGTTCCAATGCCTCACGCAGAGCAGCAGCCAAAAGGGGCTGTAAGGTGCTTTCCACAGGCTCATCCGGCAAGGGAAAGTCTTCCGGCAGTTTTTCCCATCGAATGGGAGGTAGGGGCGGGGTGAGCCGAACAGGAGAGAGGGTCATGGCTGAGGATACTCATGGTGATAAGGTACATGAATGCCTTTTGAATAACTCAAAGCACTTGCTGATATCAACCCCAGGCAATTCCACAAGGCTGTTGCAGGCTAGGACGGATTCAGTCATCTCGACTGCCAATCCATACGGTTGAGATATGCTTGGGGGCAATGAGCAAGTTTTTCGGCGTCTTCCTTGGATTCAGCAAGAGAGCGTATGCCAGAGCCTGAACCCTCTTCTGCCCACATTCTGGTGATCGAAGATGAAGCTAAGCTGGCTCGTTTTGTGGAAACGGAGCTGACCTGTGAGGGATATCGAGTCAGCGTAGCCAGCGATGGCATGGCCGGGTTGAGGGCAGCCTGCGACCAAAACCCCGACTTGGTGCTGTTGGACTGGATGTTGCCCGGCATCTCAGGTTTGGAAATTTGTCGGCGACTGCGCTCAACGGGCAACCGCGTGCCGGTGGTGTTGATGACCGCCAGAGATGAGGTGGCGGATCGGGCAGCAAGCTTGGACGCTGGGGCGGATGACTACGTGGTCAAGCCTTTCAGCATTCAGGAGCTGCTGTCTCGGATACGGATCTATTTGCGGCAGCCAAGGCGATCCCGCGATGGCCAGTTGGTGTTCATGGATCTGATTCTGGATCCCGTAACGCGGGAGGTAACCCGGGGAGAGCGACAGGTGGAGCTGACGGCCAAAGAATACGACCTGTTGCGCTACTTGATGGAACACCCCCGTCAGGTGCTCACCCGCCAACAGATCTTAGAGCATGTGTGGGGCTGCGACTTCACGGGCGACTCCAATATCATCGAGGTCTATATTCGCTACTTGCGCCTCAAGATCGAAGGCCCAGGGGAGAAGCGCCTTATCCAGACGGTGCGCGGGGTAGGCTACGTGTTGCGCGATTGACATGCCCCCCGCCCCAAAGAGCAAGGATTCTGGTTCCTGGTTCTGCGACAGCAC
>NZ_JANSHS010000354.1:0-5881 GCF_047461695.1 Synechococcus sp. R6-7 | reverse complement strand
GTGCGGGGCTCCTGCAATTTCTAGCTGAAGACCAAACGCCGAGAGACGGTCGCCATGCCCCAGTCCTTTACTGCCCACCTTTGGCAAGCCATTCAGCCCATCTACAAGCAAATCCTCGATCACCCCTTCAACCGAGAGTTGGCAGCGGGCAGCCTATCGCGGCAGCGGTTCCAGTTTTATTTGCAGCAAGATGCTCTTTATCTCACGGATTTTGCCCGCGCTCTGGCCTTGATTGGAGCTCGTTCCGAAGGGGCTGAGCAGGTGGTGAGTTTCTTGAACTTTGCCCTGGGAGCCATTGTGGCCGAACGCAGCCTGCACGAAAGCTATTTTCGCCTCTACGACATTCAACCCGAAACAGCCTATGCCCCTGCCTGCTTCGCCTATACCCGTTTTTTGTTGGCTGCGGCGGCTGTGGATCCCTATGAGGTGGCCATTGCCGCTGTGCTGCCCTGCTTTTGGATCTACCGAGAGGTGGGATCCGCCATCTATCGCACCGCACAGCCTGACAATCCCTACCAACAGTGGATCGACACCTACGCCGGGGAAGAATTTGCCCAAGTGGTGCAGCAGGCTTTGGACATCACCGACTCCGTCGCTCAGCAGGCTACAGAACCGCTGCGGGAAAAGATGAGGGCAGCTTTTGTCACTGCCTCCCGGTTGGAATGGCTGTTTTGGGACAGTGCCTATCGCCTCGAATCTTGGCAACCCGCCTAATCCTCAGCCGGTCGGGCTGGCTTACCAGACAGCAACTGCTGGGCTTGCGCGAAAACGGCATCCAACATCGGCTCCGTCAGCAGCCGTGTGGCCGTGTTGCGCCGGCTGGGATGGTAAGACGCCAGCAAATAGCGACCCTCTGCCAGGGGAATAACGCAGTTGTGGCCAAAGCGGGGACGGGGCCTGAGAGGTGGCAAGAGCGTCAGAGCGTGTTGGAAGGCAAAATGCCCCAACGTCAGGATCACCCGCACCTGGGTTAGCAGCTCCAGCTCTTGCTTCAGGTAGCCCAGGCAGGTCTTGGCTTCTATGGCGGTGGGGCGGTTCTCCGGGGGCACACAGCGCACCACTGCCGAGATGTAGCAATCCTGCAATTGCAGGCCATCCTCTCGGTGGGTAGAGGTGGGCTGATTGGCAAACCCGGCTCGGTACAGGGCGCGAAACAGCCAGTCCCCGCTGGGATCCCCGGTAAACACGCGCCCGGTGCGGTTGCCCCCATGGGCTGCCGGCGCCAACCCGATCACCCACAGCCGCGCCTGCGGATCCCCGAACCCTGGCACCGGTCGGCCCCAGTAGAGCTGGTCGCGAAAACGGGCCACCTTCTGAAGGGCGACTGACTCTCGCCAGGCCACCAAGCGGGGGCAGCGGCAGCAACTGACGATTTCAGTTTGCAAAGTGGCCCAATCCTGGAGACCCAGCGCCTCACTCCTCCTCGTCGTCATCCTCCTCTAGCTCGTCGAAGGCAGGGGTGGAATCGTCGATCAATTGATCATCTTCCAAGATCAAACGAGGCGGCAGCTCCGGCAACACCGCAGGCTCTTCCTCCTCTTCGTCAGGCTCCGGCTCGGCGGCAATCTCCTCGTAGGTGGTGAAGCCCGTGCCTGCCGGGATCAAGCGCCCGATGATTACGTTTTCCTTCAAGCCGCGCAGCCAGTCGGATTTGCCCTCAATGGCCGCCTCAGTCAGCACGCGGGTGGTTTCCTGGAAGCTGGCCGCTGAGATGAAGCTGTCGGTATTCAAGCTGGCCTTGGTGATCCCCAGCAGGACGGGCGTGTATTTGGCCGGCGCTCCTCCAGTAATGGCCATGGTGGCATTGATCTGCTGGATTTCCCGCAACTCCACCAGCTCGCCCGGCAGCAGGATGGTGTCGCCGCCATCATCCACCCGCACCTTGGAGGTCATCTGGCGCACCACGATCTCGATGTGTTTGTCGGAGATCTCCACCCCCTGGGAGCGGTAGACGTTCTGCACTTCGTTGACAAAGAAGCGCTGCACCTCCCGCAGAGCCAACCGTGCGGCTTGGTCATCTCCCAAGGTTTGGCGATGGTACTCGTAGTAGATCTCCAAGAGGTCGTGGGGGTTGGCAGGGCCATCGGTTAGGGGATCCCCCACCCCCACCGGCTGTCCATCTACCACGATCAAGCTCTGCCCCGGCAGCACAGGATAGTCTCTAACCGTGCCATCGGCTTCGATGACCTTGAGATCTGGCTCTTCTCCGCGCCAGCTCAGTTGAACGGTGCCGGGCCGCTTGGCCAGAACACACATTTCCTTGGGCTTGCGGGCCTCCAGCAGCTCCTCAATCCGTGGCAGACCCTGGATGATGTCCCCTGTCTTGGCCCGCTCGAACACCAAGAGGGCCAGAGAATCCCCCCGCTGCACCAGATCGCCATTCCGTACCTGCAGAATGGCACCCGCAGAAACCAAGTAGGGCCGCGCCATCCGCAACAGGACTTGGCCGTCCGTTATCTGCATCACCTGTCCTGACTGTGGAGAAGGGATCCCAGGCGCCAGCTCATCTCCGGCCCGCACCAGCGCCCCTACCGCCACGCTGGCTGAACCTGTCAGGGGCACCTGCACCAGATCGTCGTCGGTAATCACCAGCACCCGCCGTACCACCTCCGCTCCCTCGCGGATCCCTTGGACGATCCCGGCCTTTTTGGCTTGGATTTCGGTGCGGGCGATAACATCTCCGCTGGCGATGGAGTCTCCTTCCTTCACCAACAGCCGCGTGTGGGTACTCCCCTGCGTCAGATCCGCTTCCACGTCGCGGCGCAGCAACAGGGTTTCCAGAATCACCAGTTGCAGGCGGCGAATATCTGGATCCTTCTCATCTTGGATCAGCTCGATATCGGCCTTCAGTTGTGGGGCGTCGGTATCGATTTCCAGCACCAGTTGGGTGCGCAGGAGCTCTACAGGGCCTACCGACTTCACCCGCTCCCCATCTTTGAAGGGAACCCGCTGCACCGCCCGCAGACGAATGGAGCGACCGGACTCGCTGGTGGACTCTTGAGTGGGCACCAAGGGCCGGTCGGGGATCTCGTACTCCTGCACCGGACGCAGCAGCAAGCCTGGGCCTTCGGGAGTTTCCACGTGTTCCAGGTAGACCAGTCGGTCGGGAACGATGCTGCTGAGCACCGGTTGCCCGGGCTGGATTAGGGTGCCACTTTTCACTTCCAAGTCGGCGGGGTTGTCCACCAGATGCAGGGATCCCGGCTTGATGACAATCTCCCGCAGAATGTCGTTCTTCTGGATGACTTCGACAACACCGGCATTCTGGCAAAAGATGTCTTTCACTACCTCGGTGCCTGCTTCCACATACTGGCCATCGTCCACGTTCAGCAGGGAGATGTCCTTGTTCACCTCGTGGGTCTCTTCCGGGATCCACAGCAGGGTGCCGCCCTGGATGACTTCGTAACCTTGCTTGGCCTTGCCGCGCCGTGCCACCTCAATGCCGGCGAACTTCACCAAGCCTCCCGTCTGACTGCGGAAGTGGTTGTCGATCAGCTCCGCCACCACCTCATCGTTGCCCACTTTGGTGCCCGGAGTAGCCTTGAGAACAAAGGTCTGCCCACTGGAAGTGTCCAGCAAAAATTGTTCCCGCCCCTGGTGGGATTCCACCCGTACCCGTGCTTCCCGCAACACCACCGAAGCGTTGATGATCTCCACCTCGCGCCCACTTCTGGTGTCGCTGCGCTCCGGTAGCCGCACAATGCCGCCATGCTCCGTCACCAGCGAGGTTTCGGCGATCACATCCCCCGCCTGCACCCGATCCCCGTTTTTCACCACCGGCTCGGCCCCCGGAGGCAGGTTGTACACCTGTCCAGACATCACCCAGATCAATCCCTGCCGCTGGGCAGTGTAGGTGGTGTTACCCTGGCGGTCAGTCTTCTCCTCGATGGGCAGATCGGCAAAGCGAATTTCTCCAGCCAGGTCGGCCACCACCTCTTTCTGGGCTTTCTCGGTGCTCTTACGGCTGGCCTTGGCCAGGGACACCTCTGCAATCAACTGATCCCGCTGCACCTGGGCTCCGTCCCGCACCAGCAGGGTGGATCCCTGGGTCATGTCGAAGGACTCCCGTTGACCGTCTGGGCCTTCCAAGATGATTTGGTTGTTTACCTCCACTTGTAGAGCATCGTCGCCGTGGCGGGTACGGAAGGGGCGGGTGCGCAGATTTTTCGGGAACCGCACCACACCCGCAAAGGGGGCGCGAATTTGGCGGGCCACCTCCCCTGTAAACACGCCTCCCGTGTGGAAGGTGCGCATGGTCAACTGGGTGCCCGGCTCCCCAATCGATTGGGCGGCGATGATCCCGACCGCTTCCCCCAGATCCACCAGGCGGGAATGGGCCAAGCTCCAGCCGTAGCACATCCGGCACACGGAGCGGTTGGCCTCACAGGTGAGGGGAGAACGCACCATCACCTGCCGGATGCCGGCCTCCACAATCGTCTTGGCCAGGTCGTGATCCACCTCTTGGTTGCGACGGGCAAGCACCACCTGGGTTTCTGGGTGCACCACGTCGCGCGCCAACACTCGGCCCACCAAGCGCTCCTCCAGAGACACCACCACCTTGTCCCCGTCCATCAGGTATTCCAGAAGGATGCCCTGCTCAGTGCCGCAGTCAGATTCCCGCACGATCACATCCTGAGACACATCCACCAAGCGGCGGGTGAGGTAGCCGGAGTCGGCGGTGCGCAGGGCCGTATCCACCAAGCCCTTGCGGGCCCCATAGGAAGAGATGATGTACTCGGTAACGGTCAGGCCCTCGCGGAAATTGGTTTTGATGGGCAAATCGATGATCTCCCCCTGGGGGTTGGCCATCAGGCCGCGCATGCCCACCAACTGCCGTACCTGGGAGACATTCCCCCTCGCCCCCGAGTTGGCCATCATGTAGACGGAGTTGAGGGGATCGTTCTGCCGGAAGTTGCTGAGCATCTCCTCCTTGATCTGGTCGTTGATCTGGTTCCAGGTGTCGATCACCTTTTGGTAGCGCTCCACCTCTGTGATTTCTCCACGGGTATAGCGCTCGGTGGCCGCCTCGATCTCGGCTTCCGCTTGCGCCAACAACTGCCGCTTGCTGGGGGGAACGCGCAGATCTTCGACGCTGATGGAGACGGCTGCCTGGGTGGCGTATTTGAAGCCCAGGGTCTTCAGAGCATCCGCCATCTGAGCAGTGCGGGCCGTGCCGTAGCGGGCAAAAGACCAAGCAATTAGGTTGCGCAGCTCTTTTTTGCCAATTTGATAGTTGCGAAAGGGCACAGGGGGCAAGGGGGTGTCGGCTTTGTTACCGTCGGCAGCCTGCCGCGCCAGGCCAGCGGAAAATCGTCCTTTTTCGCTCATGATGCCTCGCTAGAGAGAAGAGGAGAGAGGGGAGAGAAGAGCCGTCCTACGGCAGAGGATGAACTACGCAGACAAAATATCTTGCACGGTCTTGTTAAAAATGATCCGGCCCGGCGTGGTGCGAATGTACTGGCTGATCACGTTGCCGTCTTGATCCTCGCGGATACGGCGGTAGTTGGTGATCTTGAGGCGAATGCCGCCCGGTTCTTCGATGATTTGCGGCTCGGACTCTTTTTCGCCCTTGCCCAACTCCATCGGGCCGTGGTAGCGCACCCAGACCTTGCTGTGCAGGCCGATGGCGCCGCGGTCGTAGGCGATGAGAGCATCTTCCAAGCTGGCGAAGAAGCGATCGCCAATATCTGGCGCGTGGGGGTTGTCCGCCGTCAGGTAGTAGCACCCCAACACCATATCTTGGCTGGGGGTGATGATAGGGGCGCCGGTGGCCGGGGAGAGGATGTTGTTGGTGGCCAGCATCAGCAGGCGAGCTTCCGCCTGAGCTTCCAGAGAAAGGGGCACATGCACAGCCATCTGGTCGCCGTCGAAGTCGGCGTTG
>NZ_JANSHS010000353.1:0-2041 GCF_047461695.1 Synechococcus sp. R6-7 | reverse complement strand
AACTTAAAACATCCGTTAAGTTTCGTCAACCACCTTTTTTGATCCTGAGAGAGGCCATGTCGCTTGTCCGCTGGATTTTAGGGATCCACACCACCACACCCGTTTTGGGCCTGGCCCTGCTGCCGTTGGAGCCAGGGTTGGGAGAAACCCGCAGTCAGAGCTGGTGGCTGGATCGGGAGATGGCAGCGCAGTTGCACCCCTGCTTGAAAGTCTTCTTGGCCGGTCAGGCTTGGTCGCAGATAGCTGGGATCGCTGTAGCTTTGGGGCCGGGCAGCTTTACGGGCAGCCGTTTGGGGGTGAGCGTGGCCCGTCTGCTGGGCCAGCAACTGGGCATCCCCGTGTTCGGCTACTCGGCTTTGGCCGTCCTAGCCCGCCATGTGTGGATCTGGCAGGGATCCCCGCCCCAGCCCTTGACGGTGGCAGTGCAGATGGACGCCAAACGAGGAGAGCGGTATGGCGGCGTGTATCGGGTGACAGAAGAGGGTGTCGCTGCAGAAGCGGCCGATCGGCTCTGGGAGGAAGAGGCTTGGCAGGCCCTTCTCCGCCATTGGCCGCAAGCTTTATCTGTAGATGCCGACGATTTTGTGGATTCTGCACCTGTGGTGGCGTTGGCAGAATTGGCCCGCGCCGATTTTCGGGCCGGATTGCGCCCTCAGTGGCAGGAGGTGCTGCCCCTCTACGGTCGCCAGCCCCCGATTGATCTCAGAGGGCTGAATCGGACTCCGCCTCCCCAGCGCGAACGGAGTGTCCCATCGTCACGGTAAGATTGGGAAGTCTAAGCAACGGATCCCTCTGCTGACATGATCTCAAGCAACGATTTGCGCCCTGGCGTCTCTGTGGAAATTGACGGAGCTCCCTATAAAGTGATCGAGTTCCTGCATGTGAAGCCCGGCAAGGGAGCAGCCTTTGTGCGCACCAAGCTCAAAAACATGCAGACTGGCAACGTTGTGGAGAAGACTTTCCGCGCCGGTGAAACCCTGCCCGCAGCCACCATCGAAAAAGTCGAGATGCAGTATCTCTACGCGGAAGGGGACAACTTGGTGTTTATGGACATGGAGACCTATGAGCAGGCTCCAATTACCGCCGCCCAAATTGGCTCCGCCGTGAAATATCTGAAAGAAAACATGCAAGTGTCAATCTTGCGCTGGAATGGGCAGGTGATCGATGTGGAGCTGCCCAACACCGTTGTTCTGGAAGTGGTGGAAACAGATCCAGGGGTGAAAGGAGATACCGCCACTGGGGGAACCAAGCCGGCCAAGCTGGAGACCGGTGCTGAGATCCAGGTGCCTTTGTTCATCAAGGTTGGAGAACGGATTCGGGTCGATACCCGCACCGACACCTATCTGGGCCGGGAGTGAGTTCTCCCTCTCCTTTTCGGTTATGGATTTCTGTTGTGGACAGGTGATGCATCAGGAGTGAACCTTCCCTTGGATGTTGTCAATTGGCAGGAAATTCGTCTTCTCCTGGCCGCTCTGCAAGAGAGCGATGTTACCGAGCTAACTCTGGAGTTCAAAGATTTTCGCCTCACCTTGCGCAAAGGGATCCCGACTGAGCTCTCCTCCACCCCCGCCAGTCCGGTTATTGTCTCCTCTGCGCCTCCTCCTGCTCCTGCAGAAGCGCCCCCTCCTCCCACTGCTCCCAAATCCACCCCCAGCCATTGGATAGACGTGACGTCACCAATGGTGGGCACTTTCTACAGCGCCCCAGCTCCAGGTGAACCTGACTTTGTGCGGGTTGGCCAACGGGTGAACAAGGGCCAAACCCTGTGCATCATCGAGGCCATGAAGCTGATGAACGAGATCGAGGCCGAAGCGGCAGGCGTGGTGACCGAGATTTTGGTGAGCAATGGGCAATCGGTGGAGTTTGGGCAGGTGTTGATGCGGTTGGATCCCACGGCTTGATGGGCAAGGGGGTAAACCGGATTTTGGCGACCCAATCTCCCTTGCCTGTGTATACACCAGAGTTGAATCGGATTGAGGGGATGTGGTCGGTGTTGAAGCACTGTATCCGTCAGTTTTCCAGAGCCGGGAAGTATGGGATG
>NZ_JANSHS010000352.1:0-6955 GCF_047461695.1 Synechococcus sp. R6-7 | reverse complement strand
GGAGGGCGCCTGTATGATCTGCGCTGAGGGCTGCCGGGATCCCTATTTTGCTCTCCACAGGCTCTGTTGAGCTCCAGGGGGCAAGGGTCTGAGCCCATTGATTGTTGGATGGAGAACAGCATGCAATCTCTCTCCCGACTTCTCAATAAAATTCGCTATCTCCTACAGGAGACTTTTTTGGGGTTGCGGCGGGGGGGCTGGCTGAACTGGGCCGCTGTGAGCACCCTGCTGGTGTTGCTGTTCCTGGTGGGGATCGGCGTTGAGCTGTCCTGGGGCGTGGATGCCACGGTGCAGTCGCTGGGAGGACAACTGGAGATCTCCGTCTACTTGGAGCCGGAACGGCAGGGGGTGGAGCTGCAACCCCAGGTTGCCCAACTGCCTCATGTGGCCGAGGTGAAGGTCATCACCAAAGACCAGGCTTGGCGCAACCTTTTGCTGGAAATGGGGATCCAAGACGAGGCGGCCATGGAAACCCAGTTGGGGGAGAACCCCTTGGTGGATGCTCTGCGGGTTAAGGCGGATTCCACCGAAGCCTTGGGGGAAGTGGCGGAGCAGATTCGCCAACTGGAAGGGGTGGATGAGGTCTACTACGGCGACCGCATTGTGGAGCAACTGTCCCAGCTCCAGGACATGCTACGGCTGGGATCCCTGACCATTACCGGCGTGTTGGCCCTGACAGCGGTGGCGGTCATCACCACCACCATTCGCCTCATCGTCATGGCGCGGCGGCGGGAGATCGAGGTGATGCAATTGGTGGGGGCGACGGCAGCCTGGATTTACTTGCCCTTTATTTTGCAAGGGTGCCTGTTTGGGGTGATCAGCGCAGTGGGAGCTTGGGGATTGATCTTGGGATCCCAGCAGTTGCTGCAGGAGCTGCTGGAGCAGTTGATTGCCTTGCCCTTCCTCAAGGTGATGCAGGCAGATCGCAGCCAACTGGAGTTTTGGCTCTTGCCGTCGATGTTGTTGGGGATGGGGGTTTTTCTGGGCACCACCAGCAGCTTGATCGCGGTGCGCAAGTCGGCAGGGCGATGAGCTGGAGGCGATGCTGAGGAAAGCCCTGGATATTCCAATCTGAGGATCGCCATAGGATAAGATGATGGACTCTACTTCCCTGGCTTTCCAAGATCTGGCCGCCATGAACCCATTGCCTCCTCCCGCCCACCCCTACCAGTTCCGCGCTTTGGGCCTGATTAAGGGATCCCTGAAATCGATCCCCAAGACTTATGCGCAGGCAACCTTGGTTGCCTCTGACGGAGCAGAATATCCGGCTACCCCCGGACGCGCCGAGCTTCTCGGCCCCTTCGAGCACTGCATCAAGAGCGGCCATACCTACTGGTACTACGTGCAGCCGCAGCCGCGTTCAGGGGGGGCTTTGGGCTTGAGCATCATCCGCATCCTGGCCCTGCCGGAAGAGGAGCAAGACCCAGAGTGGGAAGAAGAACCGTTTTTGCCTGCCCCTGAGGACACAGAGGAAGGCTTTAACATCCGCGGCATTGTCGAGCCCCACGATGGCTTTGTTGAGGTGACCGTGCGGCGCAAGCCCCAGGGAACCAAGCAATTTGCTCCTCTGCAATTGCGCTTGGAAGGGTTCTTGCCCGGAGCTGTGGCGGGCGAGTTTTGGGATCTGTTGGCAGAGCGAGAGGGCAACAAACTGCTGTTGGTGGATGGTACCCGCCTGTTGACCGCAGTAGCCTAGCTATCTAGATTGGCCCTGCTTGAGAACCTTAAAATAAACCAAAGAGCTTCCCAACCGATGGTGTCTGCTGCCGGCTTGTCCCAACGGGTCGCCCATCTATCCCCTTCCCCCACGCTATCCATTTCGGCTCTGGCTAAAGCCATGCAGGCAGAGGGGCTGGATGTGTGTAGCTTGAGCGCAGGCGAGCCGGATTTCGATACACCTGACCACATTCGGGCCGCGGCCATCCGTGCTCTGGAAGATGGCAAAACCCGCTACGGCCCCACCGCTGGGATCCCCGCCCTTCGCCAAGCAGTGGCCGATAAGCTGCGGCAGGAAAACGGCCTGGAGTTCAGCCACGACCAAATCCTGATCAGCAACGGCGGCAAGCAAACCCTGTTTAACCTGGCCATGGTGCTGCTGGATCCCGGCGATGAAGTGATCCTGCCTGTTCCCTACTGGGTCAGCTACCCCGAAATTGCCATTTTGGCAGGGGCAAAGGTTGTGCAGGTGCAGACGGAAGAGGCCCAGGGGTTCAAGCTCACCGCCGCCCAACTGCGCCAGGCCCTCACCCCCCGCAGCAAGCTGCTGATTCTCAACTCGCCGGCCAACCCCACCGGAGCCGTTTACCACCGGCACGAGCTGGCAGCTCTGGCAGAGGTGATCCTCTCGGCCCCCAACCTGTACGTGATCTGCGACGAGATCTACGAAAAGCTGGTTTATGGACAAGCCCGCCACATCAGCCTGGGATCCCTTTGCCCTGACTTGATGCCGCGCCTGATTCTCAGCAGTGGCTTTGCCAAAGCCTACGCCATGACCGGCTGGCGGGTGGGCTACTTGGCCGGGCCCAAGCCCATCATTGAGGCGGCCATCAACCTGCAAAGCCACAGCACCTCCAATGTCTGCACCTTCGCCCAGTACGGTGCTCTGGAAGCCCTGACCAGCCCCCTATCGGCAGCAGCTGTGGAAAAAATGCGCCAAGAATTCTGGCAGCGGCGAGATCTGATGCTGGACGGGATCCGCACCTTGCCGGGGGTGACTTGCCCGGAGCCAGAAGGTGCATTTTATGTGTTTGTCAACATCGGCCAAACCGGGTTAAGTTCGGTGGAGTTTTGCCGGCAGCTGCTCAAGGAACACCACGTGGCTGCTGTGCCGGGGGTAGCCTTTGGGGCAGATTCCTACATTCGCCTTTCCTATGCTGCCGATCGCACCACCCTCGAAAAAGGGCTGCAGCGGCTGCACCGGTTTGTGTCTTCCCTCTGAGGATTGAAAAGAGCGGATGGATCCCCGCAGGCCATCCCCAGTGGCGGAATCCCCATTAGAGGTGTGAACACCATTGCTTAACCCTAGCTATAGTGTTAGGGGATGGGCTACGAGGGGATAACTCATGTCTGGCAGAACGGCGCTTGTCATCACCGTTGCCTGTTTGAGTGGGGGATCCGGAAAGACCACAGCCGCCCTCAACTTGGCCATCATGCTGGCCGAGCATGGCAAGACGCTGGCTGTTGACTTTGACCCACAGGGCAACCTGAGCCAGTGGATGGGCTGGACGGATCTGTCGGAGTCGGCCACCATTGCCGAGACGATTTTGCCGGGGGCGGATCGGGTTCACATTCGGGAGATTATCCGTCCGCCGTTGAATGAGGATCGCCAGGAGCGGCTGTGGTTGGCCCCCAGCGATTACAGTCTCTCGCGGGCTATGGATGCGATCGTAATGGAGCCGGGGCGGGAGCTGTTTTTGAAGCGGGCTTTGCGACCGATTTTGCCGGAGTATGACTTTTTGGTCATCGACAGCCCCCCCTCGAAAGGGTTGCTCACCTACAACAGCATTCTCAGCGCCGATCTGCTGGTGGTGCCGACGGAATGTACCCAAAAGGGGGTGATGGGGGCCCTAAGTACCCTGGTGCTGTTGAAAGAATTGGAAGAGCTGGATTTTCATGTGCCCAAGTTTTTGGGGGTGCTCCCCACACGGGAACAGTGGGTGGGCAACAACCGCACCAAAATGTCGCGGGCCGCAGTGGAAGCCTTGGCGGAAATGATGCAAGGGATCCCCATTTTCACGCCGGTGCGGCAAAGTACAGTGGTGCAGCAAACCAACAGCATGGGCTGGTCCTTGGCGGAGGCGGGGGAAGATCTCCTGGCCCAACCTTATCGTGAGGTCCTCAAGGCTGTGTTGGAGGCCCGCTAACATGGCTACCGCCAAGAAGCCTCCCAAAAAAAAATTGCCCACCGGCCCCACCAAGGCAGATTTGCTCTCGCGCATGGGGGTGAATAAGCAGCCAGAGCCGATGGAACCTGCACCTACGGCTGCCGATGGCGTTGAGGCTCCGCACCGTCCAGAGGACAACAGGGGGACGGATTCCCTGGATCTGCCTCACCCTGCGGCATTAGATGTTGAGCCCGATCCATCTCTCGCGGCCTCGTCCCGTCTGTGCCCCACAACCCCGCCAGAGCTAGGGCCGATTCCTCTCCTGGCCGGTGTGCTCTCCCCACCTGAAGCTCCTTCTCGGGATGCGGATCCCTTGTCCAACTTGTCGCCCGCTCCGGTCGAGGTGGAAAGGGTTGTCTCCCCACCCCAGGTCAGTCTGGCCAAATGGGCCAATACTTCGCTGCCAACTGAAAAGCCAGCCGAGCTTTTGCCCCCTGCTACTGCTTGCACCGACAATGGGGTTCGCCGCAATGGCACCCCCAATGGGCAGGGTGCCCAGTCGGATCCCCGCGAGGCTCTGGATGCACAACTGGGCCTGCAAAAGCTTACCCTCAAATGGTCTGCCGAGAGGGTAGAAAAGCTGGGATCCCTGGAAAGCGCCACCGGGCTACCGGGCGAGATTTTGCTGGAAGTCCTGCTGGATCATTGGGAACAATTGCCCAAGCCCTTGCAGCAAGATTGCCTCCTGCAAGCCCACCGCATTCGCGTCGAGCGGCTGGTGATCAGCCAAAACTTCACCATTGCCACGATTGAGCAACTGCTCTTCACGTCAGCGTTGCGCAACAACAACGAGCAGCATCTGCTTTGAGTTCTGGCCGGTTGGCCTGGGAAATTCCCCCTCAAGATCTCCGCCAGTATGCCAGACAACAGGGATCCCTGTTCCTGTGCTAGGGTCAAAATGGTTCTGTTGGCTTTTCGCGCTTTTCGGCCTGTGCTCTCTCCCCCTCGCTACCTGGCGGCAACCCAAGCCCATTATCATCAAGTGCATTATTCACCCTACTTCTCACTTTTGTTTTTCTATCTTCTCCCTATTTCTCCCATCGTTTAGGGGACAGCATTGCAACGTCATCTTCTTTAAAACGACCAGGTTGTAGTGGAGCGGCAACAGTTGATGAAAGATCTTGATTTGACCAAAGCTGTAGAGCAACGGCGTACCTTTGCCATCATTTCCCACCCCGATGCCGGGAAGACCACCCTCACCGAAAAGCTGCTGTTGTACGGGGGGGCCATTCAAGAAGCGGGAGCTGTGAAGGCCCGTCGGGCGCAAAAGCGGGCCACTTCCGACTGGATGGAACTGGAAAAGCAGCGGGGTATTTCCATCACCTCTACCGTCCTGCAATTTGATTACCGCAACATTCGTCTCAATCTGCTGGATACTCCCGGCCACCAGGACTTCAGCGAAGACACCTATCGCACCCTGGCAGCGGCTGACAATGCCGTGATGCTGGAAGATGCCGGCAAAGGGTTGGAAACCCAGACCCGCAAGCTGTTTGAAGTGTGTCAGATGCGGGGACTACCGATTTTTACCTTTATCAACAAGATGGATCGCCCAAGCCGGGATCCCTTGGAGCTGATGGATGAAATTGAGACGGAACTGGGCCTCAAGCCCTATCCTGTCAACTGGCCGATTGGCTCAGGCGAGCGGTTTACTGCCCTATTTGACCGTCGGACTCAGGAGTTTCATTTCTTTGAGCGGGTATCTGGGGGGCGGCTAAAAGTTCAAGATACCGTTATTAAACTTGGGGATCCGCAAATTGAGGAGTTGATCGACAAGGACTTGTATTACCAATTCAAGGAAGAGCTGGAACTGCTGGATGGTCTCATGCCCACCTTGGATCTAAAACAAGTGCATTCCGGCAAACAAACCCCGGTCTTTTTCGGCAGTGCCATGACCAATTTTGGGGTGGAGCTTTTCCTCAATGCATTTTTGGAGTATTCCTTACCGCCAATGCCTCACGAGAGCACTGCTGGGCTAATCCCGCCCGAACATCCTGAGTTTACGGGCTTCGTCTTTAAACTGCAGGCCAACATGGATCCCCGCCATCGGGATCGCGTTGCTTTTGTGCGCATCTGTTCCGGCAAGTTTGAGAAGGATATGGTGGTCAACCATGCCCGCCTCAATCGTCCCATTCGCCTATCTTATCCCCAGAAGTTGTTTGCTCAAGAGCGCATCTCCATCGATGAAGCTTACCCTGGGGATGTGATCGGCCTGAATAATCCCGGCATCTTCACCATTGGGGATACCATCTACACCGGCCCGAAGCTGCGCTACGCCGGGATCCCTAGCTTTTCTCCTGAGCTGTTTGCCTACTTGAAAAATCCCAATCCTTCCAAGTTTAAGCAGTTCCAGAAAGGGGTAGCGGAACTGCGGGAAGAAGGGGCTGTGCAAATCATGTACTCTATCGACGATTCCAAACGGGATCCGATTGTGGCAGCGGTGGGCCAGTTGCAGTTTGAGGTTTTGCAGTATCGCCTTGAAAGTGAATACAACGTCGAAACCCGACTGGAGATGTTGCCCTACACACTGGCTCGCTGGGTCGAGAATGGCTGGAAGGCGCTGGAGAACATCCCCAGCTTGTTTAACACCCTAGTTGTTAAAGACATTCAAGACAGGCCCGTTCTTCTGTTTAAGAACGAGTGGACTTTACAGCAATTTGCTGCCAGCAACCCTAAAATCAAGCTCAGCAAAATTGCCCCTATCTCGGATCTCGGCCCAGAATTGGGTGACGGCCAATAGATCAACCTAAGAGAATCCGTCTCAAAGAGCCTTAGGTTCTGACATTCAGCCGAGATGCCATTGGTCTCCACATCAGCGGTGTTGATAGGTGTTGATATCTTCGGATTTCTGAGCAAACCCCTCACACAGATCGCAGCAATTCCCCCATCTTTTTCCTGCATCGTCCAGGGACAGAGGGAGTGAACCATGCCTTTCTTCTCCAACCTGGGATCCACTTCTCCCCACTTTGGCGCTGCCCTCAGTGCTTGTGCGCCACTTTGCGAACGCTCCTTGTGGGGACTGGATCCGCAAGCCGTTTTTTTGAATCACGGCTCCTACGGCGCGACCCCGAAAA
>NZ_JANSHS010000351.1:0-3449 GCF_047461695.1 Synechococcus sp. R6-7 | reverse complement strand
GACCGTGATGGCCGATGGCGAAGGAATGGCAGGAGTCACCCGAATCTGGCCAGCAAAGGGGATGGTAAATGGCCCTGGGAAGGTAGCCTCGTCTCTAGATACGGAGGTGGAAGTGGCAATAACGGGGGAACCTCCTGCTCCTGTCACCGTTACTGTAGCACCAGCAGGCAGGCCTGGGATAGTGATCGTCACACCGGCAGGCGTAGGCGTAGGCGTGGGAGTAGGCGTTGCCGGTGGCGCGCCTCCAGGCTGGAACTGCAGACCGGTCCCTGGGCCGAAGCCCACTGCCAAGCAGAGGGCATCCGACACCCCGCCAAAGACAGTAGAGGTGAAAGGAGCTGTATCCACGAAGTTCAGAAGGTTGCCCGGGGCTCCCGCCAAGCTTTCTTGGCGACCGCACATGGCAAAGCCAGGAATGGGCGTGGGCGTGATGGTGTTGTTGAAGAAGGCCTTGAGAATGGTGCCCTCCCCACCCAGGGCCCCCGCCGCGGTTGGCGTGAGGTCAACGTCGGGACGAGCGTAGACAGCCAGAGTGCCCTGCGGCGGCAGGTTGAAGGTGTTGCCCGTCACCGAAGCTGTGGCAAAAGGAGCCAGAGTTCCCGGTGCCTGAGTCTGCCGATCCACAATGGCCGCAATGAAGTTCGGGCTGCCGATGGAAGGCTCAAAGCGGTTCTCGCGAATGGTTACCGCGTTTGGCTCAGCCGACACCACATGCACGCCGGCAACGGTGAAGCCGCGCAGCAGGTTTTCGTAAACCTCCGCCTGCGAGAAGTCGCAGACTTGCACAGAGACGTAGGCATCTGACCGAGGGGGCCGCGTGAAATCGTTGAAGGAGACTTCCACGTTGCGGGTGGTGAGGTTGGCTAGGCCACACTCGCCAATGGCTACTTGGTAAGGTCTAGCCGGCCCACCATCGTCCGGATCTCGGGAAATGCCAGTAATCCGGAAGCCGTTGCCCTCCGTTCCGCCCAACGTGGCATCAGCGGCCAGGATCTTGACTGACTGCACTGTGCTCGTGCCGTCAATGGAGTTCAAGGTCAAGCCGGGCCTGTTGGCGGGCAGAACGATTTCTTCCTCGTCCACAAAAGATCCGGGGCCAGCCGTTACCGTTGGGTTGGGACCGGCCACTTCGGCAATCGCGCGGGTGATGGAGAGGTAAACGTTGCTGGTGTTGCTGTTAAACACCAAGCCCGTGTTTCTAGCAACGATGTCACGGCGCTCCGCGGCATTGAGGCCGCTGCCTCGCTCGTCGCGGATGGCATAGACGTTGGCCGCCGCAGCTCTGATGTCGTTGCCGGCAAAGGTTACCAAGCTCAGCCCTGTAACGGCAGGCTCGATAAAGATGCCAGCCGAGCCCGCACCCACACCCTGCGGCACCTGCGGCACCAAGTTAATCAACTCAGGTCGCACGCCATCGGGAGCTGCAGCGTAGCCCAAGAAGATGTTGTTGGTCTCCACCCGCAGGTTGATGCCTGCGTTGTCGCCGGCAATGCGAATACCCGCTGAGTTAGCTGCGCCAGCCACAAAGAGGTTGGAGCGGGTTACTGTCAGGTTCTTAGAGGTGACGCCAGCAGCAGCTGAGCCAAAGCCAATGGCTACCCCACGGGAAGCTGGAGGGGTTCTTGTGGGGGAGAGAACGATGTCAACGCCCGTAACAGTAACTTCTGTGGCCTCCTCAGCGTTAATGCCGTACTCAATCGGTGCCAAGGAGCGGGTGTTGAGAATGCTGAAGTTCTCCAGGACAACGCCAGCGGCATTGCTGGTCACCTGTACCGGAGCGCCCGTTTCCGCACCAACCACAACCGCGTCGTCCACCAGACCCGTAGCGCCACGTACCGTCACGTTGCTGCGGTTAATCACAATGTTCTGGCGATAGACACCCGGCTGCAGAACGATGGTCAAAGGCTGCGTCCGGTCAGAAGTGGCAATGATGCGACTGATATCGCTCTCAGGCGTAACAACCACCCTGCCTGCTGGGGCTGGAGTGGGAGTTGGGGTAGGAGCTGGAGTCGGAGTTGGAGCCGGCGGCGGAGGTGGAGGAGGCACAGGCACCACAGAGCTGGTACTGTCTTCGCCACAGCCTGTCAAGATCACGGGCAGAAGCACCACGGCAGACGCCAAGGTTAGAGAACCAAGTGACTTCAACAGCCACTTATGCGTTTTTCCGTTCATTTTTCTCCTCTTAACCAAAAAAGTAGGGTTCGGCTGAACACTTCCCTTAACTTACCCGATCAACCAACCCGAAGCAACTGAGAAGGCTAAGGGCTTGATACTCGGATGGGAGACGCACACACGCCTGTGTCAGCGGTTGCTCTGGTTACTCCGTAAATCATACAGTCAGATCCGCCCAACTTGGCAAGTCTTGCCATTTTTTTTTCCAGGTGCAACCCAGGAGCTACAGGGATCCCTGCCAAGTCCAAGTTGAACAGAGAGGATTGCGGAAGAATGACCGGTGGGATCTGCGGCAGTTCTGCCATCGGAGCCGAGGTTCACCCTTCATGCAGACGCTGCGGGCTAACAGCCCTCTTGAGCAGCCAGAACCCTTACCCGGCAAGCTTTCCCGGATCCACCTGCAAAAAACCGGAAGATTTGCCTATTTCCTCACAAAAGGGTGCTTGATCTGGGGCAGAAGGGTGGCAGGATGAGGAGTGGATGTTTTTTCTGGAGACCCAACCAGGATGGCTACCTATAAGGTCACTCTGATCAACGAGGAGCAAGGCTTAAACGTCACCATCGATGTGCCGGATGACGAGTACATTTTGGACGTGGCGGAAGAGCAAGGGATCGAGCTGCCCTATTCCTGCCGCGCCGGTGCCTGTTCGACCTGTGCCGGCAAGCTGGTGAGCGGCACAGTGGATCAAAGCGATCAGTCCTTCCTGGATGATGATCAGATCGAGCAGGGCTATGTGCTGACCTGTGTGGCTTACCCTACTTCCGACTGCACCATCATCACCCACCAAGAAGAAGCCCTTTACTGATCGAGCTTGAATTTCCGTCCTCACCCCCGGCCCCTCTTTATTAAAGAGAGAGGGGTTTTTGTTTTGGGTGGCCCAAGCGCTCCGCGCCGCTGACACAGCCACCCCCAGCCCCTCTCCCAGGGCAAGAGGGGAGATTCAGGGTGGTAGGATTTCCTTATTCTGCAACACCCGACAACCATGACGCCTGAGCAAGAGCAGTGGCTGATTCAAGCCATCCAAGAGTTACAAGCCTCCCAAAGAGAATTGCAGGCTGCCCAGCAGGAGCTGCGCCTTGTCCAACAAAACCAGCAGCTCCTCATTCAAGAGCTGCGGGAGGGACAGGCAATGCTGGCGCAGTTCTTTCGCGAGTCAATGGATCGGTTTGACGAGCGCACCCGGGCTATTGAACGGCGCACGGAAGCTCTGGAACGGCGCACCGACCAAATGGCGGAGGAGATGAGAGAGATGCGGCAAGAGATTCGGGATCTGCGC
>NZ_JANSHS010000350.1:0-7411 GCF_047461695.1 Synechococcus sp. R6-7 | reverse complement strand
TCAGGAGAGTTCAGCGTGAATGTATCAGAATTAAGACAATCTCATGTCTACCGGGATCCCTGAATGGGATGGGTAACACTGAAACTAGGTCGCAGAAGCGGCGCGTAGCGCAATCTCAAGGAGCCGAACATGAGCAAGAGCTTGCTGGAGCAATTGCGACAGATGACTGTCGTGGTGGCTGATACGGGGGATATCAACGCCATCGAGAGCTTTAAGCCGCAGGATGCCACCACCAATCCCTCTTTGATCACAGCGGCTGCCCAAATGCCCCAGTACCAGGGCATTGTCGATGAAACCTTGCTCAAGGCCCGCCAAGAACTGGGATCCAAAGCCGACATCAAAACCGTGGTGGCCCACGCCATCGATCAACTGGCCGTGGCCTTTGGCGTGCGCATTTTGTCCATCATTCCTGGCCGGGTCTCGACGGAGGTGGATGCCCGCCTCTCTTACGACACAGAAGCCACAGTTGCCAAAGCCCGCCATTTGATCGAGCTCTACAAGGCGGCAGGAGCGGATCCCAGCCGGGTGCTGATTAAAATTGCCTCGACTTGGGAAGGGATCCGGGCTGCCGAGATCCTGGAGAAAGAAGGGATCCATTGCAACCTCACCCTGTTGTTTGGCTTGCACCAGGCCATCGCCTGCGCCGAAGCGGGGGTGAAGCTGATCTCGCCCTTTGTGGGCCGCATCTTGGATTGGTACAAGAAACACACGGGCCGGGAGAGCTACCCTCCTGCCGAAGATCCGGGGGTGCAGTCGGTGACCCAGATTTACAACTACTTCCGCAAATACGATTTTCCGACGGAAGTGATGGGGGCCAGCTTCCGCAACATCGGGGAGATCATCGAGTTGGCCGGCTGCGATCTTCTCACCATCTCACCGGCGCTGCTGGCGGAGCTGCAGAACACCGAGGGTTACCTGGAGCGCAAACTGGATCCGGAAAAAGCCAAGAAAATGGACATCCCGCGCCTGGTGATGGATCGAGCTACCTTCGACCAGATGCACCGGGAAAACCGCATGGCCTCAGAAAAGCTGGAAGAAGGGATCCAGGGCTTCTCCAAAGCGCTGGAGGTGCTGGAAAAACTGCTCACCGAGCGGCTGCAGAAGCTGGAGGGTGCCAAGGAAACCATTACCCACGCCGCCCAGGATGTCTTCCGCCTCTACGACCTGGATGGGGATGGCTTCATCACCCGCGAGGAGTGGATGGGGGCAGATCGCGTTTTCGATGCCCTGGATACCAACCAAGATGGCAAAATTACCCCTGAGGAAATGTTGGTCGGCCTAGGGGCGGCGGTCTATCTGAAGAATTAGCCGCTGGCAGCCGGCCTGGGAAAACCTCAAGGTCTATGGGCGAGAACTTTCGCCACATCGGAGACGGGGTGGCCGCCCTGGAAGCGCAAGCCCGCCGCTGGATTGCCCAGCGGCTGCAAGGGATCCCTTACGATCCGCCGCCGGGGCCAGCAGCCAGGCAGGTGCTGCATTGGATCGAGACGGATCTGCTGCCGCGCCTGCAGCAAACCCCCCAGGAGCTGGAGAACCTGCTGCATGGGCTAGGGGGCGGCTATGTGCCCAGCGGCCCTTCCGGCGCCCCCACCCGAGGCCGAGTGGACGTGTTGCCCACGGGGCGCAACTTTTACTCGGTGGACATTCGCGCCATCCCCACCCCCACCGCCTGGCAGGTCGGCTCACTGGCCGCCGAGCGGCTGGTGGAGCGCTACGTGCAAGAGCAGGGGGAATATCCCCGTCGCCTGGGCCTATCCGTTTGGGGCACTTCAACTCTAAGAACTGGCGGCGACGATTGGGCCGAGGCCCTGGCGCTCTTGGGGGTCAAACCCCGCTGGGATGGAGGACGGGTGGTGGACATCGAGATCCTGCCTGTAGCGGTTTTGGGCCGCCCCCGTGTGGATGTAACCTTGCGCATTTCTGGCTTCTTTCGCGATGCCTTTCCCAATCTGATTGCCCTGTTTGACCGGGCCGTGCAGGCCGTGGCTGACCTGGAGGAGCCAGAAGCCGACAATCCCCTGCGGGCCCACGTGCTGGCCGATACCCAGTACTGGCAGGAGCAAGGGATCCCAACGCAAGCAGCGGCGGAGCGGGCGCGGCTGCGCATCTTCGGTTCCAAGCCAGGGGCCTACGGGGCCGGCCTACAGGGGCTGATCGAGGCGCAAAACTGGGAAACAGAAGCGGATCTGGCCCGCGCCTACCTCAACTGGAGCAGCTACGCCTACCGGGCCGATGGCGAGGGAGAGCCGGCCCCCGAAGCCCTGCGGCGGCAATTGGCCCACCTGCAAATTGTGCTCCACAACCAAGACAACCGCGAGCACGACCTGCTGGACTCCGATGACTACTACCAGTTTCAAGGGGGGATGGTGGCGGCAGTGCGAACGCTCCAGGGCCGCAACCCGCGGATTTACTTCGGGGATCACGCCCGTCCCCACAACCCTAAGATCCGCACCCTGGCCGAAGAAATTGACCGCGTCTATCGCGCCCGCGTGATCAACCCCAAGTGGATTGCCGGCGTGATGCGCCACGGCTACAAGGGCGCCTTCGAGATGGCTGCCACCCTGGACTACCTCTTTGCCTACGACGTCACCACCCATGCTGTGCCGGATTTCATGTACGCCGGCCTGGCCCGCGCCTACCTATTGGATCCCCAAGTCCAGCAGTTCCTGCGATCCCGCAACCCCTGGGCGCTGCGGGACATGAGCGAGCGGCTGCTGGAAGCCCACCAGCGGGGCTACTGGCAAGAGCAGGCCCTGGAATTGCTGCCTCAGATCGAAGCCCTGATGCTGGAGATGGAAGCCTACCTGGAATCCCGCTCTCCCGTGGCGAGAGAAGGTTAAGTTCTGCTAAGATTTTTTCATCCAAACCAGTTGTGGAGGGATCCCAGGCCATGAGCAAATCTGAGCTGTTGCGAGAGATTCTGGGGCCACTGTTGGAGGACTACCGCTACTGGTTTGAGCGTTCTCGCCGCTTTTTGCAGGAAGAGACCCTGGAATTGATCAGCCCAGAAGAGCAGCAGTCCTTGCTGGAAGAGGTTTTGGCTGCCCAGGCGGAGCTACAGGTAGCCAAAGCGCTTTATCAGGCCTCTGATCAAGAGGTTGGCATCGACCCTGGGCTGATGGCAAAATGGCATCGCCTGCTGATGAAATGTGCCGAATTGGGCCGTCAATTTCGCCAGATTCACCCCTCCCCCGACCTGTAATGCTGCAGATTCTCTACCTCATCGCTTTTGTGGCCATTGCCTTTTTGGCCCTGCGCAACTTGGTTGCCAATGTCATCACACTGGGTGTGGAAGAGCGCAAGGCCTCTCCTCGTCGTGCCCGCAAGCGGATCCCTCACCCAGAGCTGCTGGATGAAGATGGCAACCTCACCGAGGAGCCTCTACTGGTGATTCGCTCGGCCAGCTTGGAAGAAGCTCGCAGCCGTTTGGAAGATCTCTATTCCGGCTCGCCGGACGAAGACTAGGGGAGTTTCTTGGGCTTCCTCTCTTGGAGGGGCTGCAGTAGCCTGGAAAGGTGCCGTGCGCCATTTGCCCGAGCGTCTGGTGGGCGAGTCAACGGAGATGGGATCCGACTTCAACGTGGAATCGGTGCTGGAGGCGGTGCTCGGCAAGCTGAAGGTTTTGGCGGAAACGGGACAAACCTTTGGTCAGCCGATCACTATTGGTGAGACGATTATTGTCCCTTACATGTCCTTGCATTTTGGCTTGGGTGGGGGAGGGGGCAACTTTGGAAAGACTGCTCCTGGCTGTCGCGGCAACGGCGGGGATCCGGCCAGTCTGTTCGGGGGAGCGGGGGGTGGGGTGCGCATCGAGCCAGTTGGCTTTCTGGTGATCCGAGGCGAGCGAGTGGAGCTGCTGACCACCGTCCAGAAGCCCGACCAGTGGAACCAACTCAGCGAGACTCTGGTGCCCCTGTTGCAGCAGTGGCTGCAAAATCGTGCCGGCAACTCCTGAAGGGACTAGCCGCGAATGTGAAGGCGGGATCCCTGGGGAGAGGGCTGTACCTCGATGCGGTGGGGGAAAGCATCCTGCAGGCTGGGGATGTGGGTAATCACCAAGATGCAGGCAAAGTCCGGGGCGATGGCGTTGATGGCAGCCAGCAGTTGGGCGCGCCCGGTGGCATCCTGGGATCCAAACCCCTCGTCGATGATTAAGGTTTGCAGGTCGGATCCCGAGCGCTGGGTGAGCAGGCGGGACAGGGCCAGGCGAATGGCGAAGTTGATGCGGAAGGCTTCTCCACCGGAGTAAGTCTCGTAGGGGCGGGTGCCGTGGGGATCGGCAATGAGAATGTCGAGGGTGTCATAGGGACTCCGTCCCGCTACGGAGGACAGCTTGGCCGGTGAGCAATAGCGTCGCCCGGAGCGCTGGGTAACCAATTGCAGGTGCAGGCGGTGTTGGGTAAGGCGGGCCAGGATCTGGTTGGCCTGGGCTTCCAGCTCGGGCAGGACATTTTCGACGATCAGGGCGGGGATGCCGTTGCGACCGTAGGCATTGGCCAGCTCTTGGTACACCTGCTGCTGGCGGCGGGCCTGTTGCAGTTGCTGTTCCAGCTCGGCCTGTTCCGCCTGCTGTTGAACCGCCTGTTGTAGCCGTTGTTGGGTGGCCCCTATCTGAGACAGCACCTCATCCAGCCGCCGGCGGTGCTCCCGCAGGGTTTGGCGGATCCCTTCCAGCTGAGCAGGCAAAACCTCGGGATGCTCCGCCAGTTGTTGCTGAAGCCGTTCCAACTCTTGGGTGGCTTGGGCAAAGTGCTGGCGGCTTTCCTGCAGGCGTTGGGATAAGGCTTGGGTGCGGGCTGCCACCTCCGGCAGTTCCTGGCGGGCCACCTGTAGGGCTTGCAGGCGCACCGGCCAGAGTTGCGCTTGGGCCAGTTCGGCTTTCACCTGCTGGTGCAGGGATCCATCGTAGCCCAGGTGGTTTAACGCCTGTTCCACCTGAGCCAACCGCTCCGCCAGGGGAGAATCCGATCCCACTGGCGGGACGGAGTCCTTGGATCCCACCTGTTGCAGGGTTTCCAGTTGTGCCTGTAGGGAGGCGATTTGCTCGCAGAGGCGAGAGCGGCGCTCTTGGGCCTTGCGGAGTTCTTGAGAGCGGCCCAGGGCCCAGCGCCAGCGCTCCAGTTCTCCCCGTTGTAGGGCGTGCTCGCGCTCGTCATAGCCCAGTTGGTGCAGGGCCTGCTGGATCTGCTGGAGCTGTTGCCGAGCTTCTTGAGCGTAAGCTTCCCGGTCAAGGATTTCCCTCAACTCTGCCGCCTCTGCTTGCCAGAGCTGGATTTGCCGACAGCGCTCCTGCTCGGCTTCCCACTGCTGTTGCAATCGCCCTTGAAGGTGCAGGCGCTCATCCCAAGTGGCCAGTTCTTGGCTAAGACGGCGGTATTCTTCTTGCAAGAGTTCGATCTCCCGGTCGGCCACCGCCAGTTGTTCGCGGATAACAAACAGTTCGCCGGCAATTTCCTCTTGACGCTCGCGGTGTTTTTTCAGCACCACATCCCGCAGGCGCGGGCTGAGGGGACGGGCGCAGAGGGGGCAAGTCCAGTGGCGATGGCGCTGCGGAGCCATAAAGCCGGATCCCTGCGGCTCTGGTGTTGGCGTTGCGGGGGATGACTCGGCAGGTTGACCGGCGGAAGATAGGGCCGGGGATCCCTTCTCTTGTTCGGCTGCCTCCTCGACAAGGGCCGTCACCCTCGCCAAAGTGGGGATGGGGCGGCGCTCTCCCTGATCTTGTTCGCCTCGCGGAGCACTTTGAACGGGAAACGCCTCTTGACCTTCATCCCAGCTGGTCACCAACAGGCGGCAGCGTTCTTCCTCCTGTTGCCACTGTTGCTGGAGAACCCGCTGGCGTTCCTGGAGCTTTTGCACGAACAGCCGTCGTTCTTGGACTTTTTCCAACACCTGCTGCTGGTAGAGACGCCGTCGCTCCAGCTCTGCCAAGGCGGCCTCTCCTTCGGCAATTTTCTGCTCCAGGTGCTGCTGCTGCTGGGCTAGAGTTTCCTGGCTTTGCAGTTGCTGGCTGAGAAGCTGGAGGCGGGCTTGCAGACGTTCCCGCTCGCGGCGGATTTGCTCTTGCCAATGCTGTTGCTGCTGGAGAAGGACGGCGGCTTGAGCTTGGGCTTGGTTCAGGGCCTGGAGACGCTCTTGAGCTTGCTGGTAGTGGCGCAGGCCGATTTCGATGCGTTCCTGTTCTGCCAGCAATTGGGCATCGGCTTGGGCCTGGGCTTGGCAGGTGGCCAACTCCTGTTGCAGCCGTTGCATCTTGCGCAGTTGCTGCTGTTGCTGCTCGGCTTGCTGGGCTTGCAGCTTTTGGCGTTCTTGGAGCAGATGCTGCTGTTGCTCGAAGAGGTGGTGGAGATGGCGATCTTGGGCCATCAGGGCTTGGTAGCGTTCGTAACCCGCCAGGATGTCTTCACTCTGGGCGATCAGCTCTTCCAACTGGAGCAGGTGCTGTCGCTGGGCACGCCACTGTTGCTCGGTGTGCTGTAGGTTGGTGCCGAGCTTTTGCAAGTGTTGGGTAAGGTGTTGGTGGCGCTCCTGCAGGATGCAGCGATGTTCGTAGAGGCGCTCTAGGGCTTGCAATTCCTGCTGTTGCTGGGCTAGGAGCTGCTGCAGATGAGTTTGCCGTTGTTGGAGTCGCTCCAGCTCGGCTTGGATTTGGCAAACGTGGGCCTGTTGTTGGTTGAGCTGCTGCAGGCGCTCTTGGAGCAGATCGGCTTTGAGTTTGGCACTGCGCGCCTGTTCCCGGCAGCGGTCGGCCAGCAAATCGTACTGCCCCAACTTGAGCATGTCGGCCAAGATCTGCTTGCGCTCGCCGGGACGCTTCAGAGTGAAGGCATCTGCTTGTCCTTGTCGCAGATAGGCGGAGTGAATAAAGGTCTCGTAGTCGAGGCTGAGCTGACTTTGAATGGCCTGTTGGGTGGCGCGCATGCCGCGGCGGGTCAAGCTACGCCAGCGAGGTTGGCCGTCGGTTTCTCCGGTTTGAATTTGCCACTCCAGGGATCCCTCGCCCGATAGATGACGGCTGCGCAGGATGCGGTAGGTTTGTCCTCGCGAGCGGTAGATCACCTCTACCCAGGCTTCGCTGGCCCCCTTGCGGATGAGATCGCTATCGTTGCTGGCCCGGCTTTGCCCCCAGAGGCCCCAGGTGAGGGCGTCGAGCAGGGCGGACTTGCCTGCCCCATTGGGGCCACAGATACAGGCGGTGTGGATCCCGCGCAGATCCAAAACGGCGTGAGCGTAACAGAGAAAATTGTGCAAGGTTAGGCGAACCGGGATCACAGAAAACTCTGAGGGGCTCTGGTTGCTGGAAAAAATGAGGTTGAGCCATTTGATCCAGAGTATCGCGTCAGCGGTGGGGAGCAACAATGAGGAGTGAGAAGTGAGGAGAGAGGAGCATGACTCTAGTCAATAATAAGCT
>NZ_JANSHS010000349.1:0-8866 GCF_047461695.1 Synechococcus sp. R6-7 | reverse complement strand
TGCGGGGCTCCTGCGATTTCTAGCTGAGAACAGCGTTAGGGGCGGATGGCAAACTCCACAGTGCCCCAGAATCGGCGGTAGGAGTGCTGAGCCCTGGAGCTCGCAATATTGGCCAAGATAAGCAAACTAAGCTCAAGCTTTACAGTCGGCTTGGGCTACAGGAGTATTGAGTGGTGGACTGGCAACAGCAACAAATAGAGCTGCACTCCGCGGGCGCGAATGTCGCTTTTTCTTCCCCAGCCTGATGCTGGAATGGCTATGGGCCAACAACAGGGCTCTGCCCCCATCTGGGGCTTGCGTTAAAGACTAGGATAGGAGACTACGGCGGGGCTTGGCTTCGCTCCAGGCACATCCATCCAAAGCAATCCGCTCTACCTCCGAGGCCAGCCTCAATGCTTTCAGGGCCTGTTCCCCACCCACAGAAGGTTGGTTGCCCCCCCGCACGCAATTGATGAAGTGCTCCAGTTCGGCATGCAGCTTGTCGATATTGTCGGTGTGGACTTTCTCAATCAAACAATCCCGATGGTAGGGCATTTGGCCGTAGTCGCTGGTGCTGCCGACGGATCCCTGGCGGTACACCGAGATCTCGTTGTGGAGAAAATCTGCTTCTACCAAGGCATTCTTGCAGTGGACGGCAATTTTGCGCACCTTGCGGTGGGTGACCTTGCTGGCAGTGAGGGTGGCGATGGCACCGTTGGCAAAAGTGAGAGTAGCCGTGACGTAGTCCAGGTAGCCCAGCTTGGAGATGCGGTTGCCGCTGGCGGTAATCTGGGTCACGGGAGATGGGATCAGCTCCAGCAACAGATCGATGTCGTGGATCATCAAGTCGAATACCACCGACACATCGCTGGCGCGGTCGGAATAGGGGCTGAGACGGTGAGCCTCGAAAGCCAGAGGTTCTTCACTTTGCAAGACTTGGCCCAGCTTTTGGAAAACAGGGCTGAAGCGCTCGATGTGCCCCACCTGCAAAATACAATTGCAATCGGCAGCTCGGTTCACCAGCGATTCTGCTTCGCTGATGCTGGCAGCGATGGGCTTTTCGATCAGCACATGTACCCCGGCCTCCAGGCAGGCCATACCCACCTCGTGGTGCAGAACCGTCGGCACGGCAATGGCCACGGCAGCTACATGGGGCAGCAGATCGCGGTAGTCCTCATAGAAATGAACGCGGTGGCGGCTGGCCACATCCAATCCCCGTTCCACGTTGATATCCGCTACCCCCACGACCCGCACATCCTTCATCAGGCTAAACACGCGGGTGTGGTGCTGGCCCATGTTGCCTACCCCGATCACCCCAACCGGGACAGCTTGCTCTGAATAAGCCAGTGGACGGCGGGGAGAGTTGGCAGAACTCGGGCAAGATCGGGCCATGACGTTTCCACTACCTCCACCACAAGGGTTTCGCGAACCTCGCTCCATCTTTCGGTAACGGAGCGCCGCATTTCACGAAACAAACTTCACAAAGCTTACCATGCCTCCCTTAGATCCAGTTCAAGCCGGGGATGGGCGGCAGGTGCAGCGGGGGCTGTTGGCAGGATTGGGGGCTGAAACAGAACAGCGGCACCGGGCTAGAGCGAAACCACATGCGGGCGTAGAATCCGCTTGGACTGAGGGGCAGGCCAAGCCAAACGGGGAAAAAGAAGACAAAGGACGCCAAAACCAAGGCCACCGCCGTGATGCTCGCCCCGCGCCAAAAGCGGCGATAGCTCTGCCAGCCCAGCAGCACCAACCAAGCCAGGGCTAGGGTGCTAAACGCCAGAGCGCTCATGTAGTGGTAGATAAAAACGCAGCGGCTGACCCTAAACCAAGGCAGGTAATTGGCCGCATAGCCAATCAAAATGAAGGCTTCGAGACCGTGAAAGTGGCGGATCCCTCGCCAGACAAGCACCAAGATGGATCCCGTGCCCAGCCACCACAGCCAAGGATTGCCCAAGCCATGAACAGCTTGCCAGAGGTTGCCCTGACTGCCGAAGTAGTAGGCCACGGGGCGGCCCAGAATTGGCCAGGACCAAGCTCCTGCCGAGGCCAAGGGCGTAGTCAGCCAAGGACGCAAAGCCGGGAACCAAGCCACCAGGGATCGCAAGCTGGTGGAGCAGTAGGGGTGAACAGGGGTCTCTTCGTTCACCACCAGGTGGGCTGCCATGTGGCCGCCGTAGATGGATTGGTTGATGAGCACCAGGGATCGGAAATAATTCTGGATGCCCGTCCAGCTCCAATCCAGAGTTAGTCCCTGTTGGGGATTCAGCTGCAGGTGCGGGATCCACTGAATGGCGTAAAAGGCCAGTGGAGCGAGGACGAAGCAGAACGCATAGTGCCACCAGCGCAGATGACGAATCTGGCTCAAAATGCCCAACCGTGGGATCCACTGCGGGCGCAGCCAGACCACCCCCCAGACGAGGATCCCCAACAGAGCAAACATGAAGGCAAACCAGAGGCCATTCCACTTCACCGAAGCTGCCGCCCCCAACAGGATCCCGGAGCAAGCAAAGTGAGCAGCCCGTCGCCAACCTTGGTTTTCTAGACCTCTGAGCAACAGAATGGTCGCTGCCAGCCCAAAGGCTACCAGATACACGTTGATCAGGCCAAAGCGGGATTCCACCAGAAACACCCCATCGGTCAGCAGCAAAACCCCGCTCAACAGAGCAAAGCCCACGTGGTAGGTGAGGCGGTAGGCTAAACCGGTCAGCAACAGCGGGATCAGGGATCCGCAAAAAGCAGTGGCGAAGCGGAATCCCCACTCGTTGCGGCCAAACACCTGAATGCTAAGGGCAATGAAGTACTTGCCCAAGGGGGGATGCACATCGTAAAAAGGCTTGCCATCCAGGTAGTTCTGGGCAAACTCCGGGAAGTACACCTCATCGAACACAGGTGCCGGGAACTCGTCCAGCCGCCACAGGCGCAACCCCAGACCCACCAGAAAGATCCCCAGCGCTCCCCATACCAACCACTGTCGGGATCCCACAGCGCTGTGCGGGGATCCGAGGATGGGCCCAGACAGCAGCAAGCTGCCCTGAGACCGCTCCGGCCCGGGGTCAATGGGGGTTGGCTCTCCAGTCATGGATAGGGCACTCTCAACACTCCGGCGAGGATCCCCAGGGATCCCCAGTGTTACTTTAGCCGACCGTGAAAGCCTAAGCGATTCCAAAGCAAACCACTGCTAGACTGTAGAATTGAATACAAAGTTGGCCAACTTCTGGCCAGTACCCTGTCTGCGCTGGCGCTCCTGAGAGCGGGCGTTTGACGTTCGGTCATCTCAGTGGGGAGGAGACACCGTGGCGACTGGTGGATATGCGTTGGTGGACAGCCTGCACCGGCATGGGGTGCAACACATCTTTGGCTATCCGGGGGGAGCCATCCTCCCCATCTACGACGAGCTGTACAAAGCCGAGTCTCAGGGGCTGCTCAAACATTACCTGGTACGCCACGAACAAGCGGCTGCCCACGCCGCCGACGGATATGCTCGCGCCACTGGCAAGGTGGGGGTGTGTTTTGCTACCTCTGGCCCAGGGGCGACCAACCTGGTGACGGGCATCGCCAACGCCATGATGGACTCTGTACCCATGGTGGTCATCACTGGGCAGGTACCTCGCCATCTGATTGGCACCGACGGCTTCCAGGAGACGGACATCTTTGGCATCACCCTGCCCATTGTGAAGCACTCCTACGTGGTACGGGATCCGCGCCAAATGTCTCGGATCGTGGCAGAGGCTTTTCACATTGCCGGGACAGGGCGGCCCGGGCCGGTGCTGATCGACATCCCCAAAGATGTGGGCCTGGAAGAGTTTGACTATCAACCCGTCAGCGAGATCAACATCCCCGGCTACAAGCCCACCGTGCGTGGCAACCCACGGCAAATCCACACAGCGGCCAAGCTGATCCTGCAGGCCAAGCGGCCCTTGCTGTATGTGGGAGGTGGGGCGATCATCTCCGGTGCCCACGCCGAAATTGCCGAGCTGGCCCACACCTATCGGATCCCGGTGACCACCACCCTCATGGGCAAAGGGGCTTTCGATGAGAACGATCCCCTGTCGGTGGGGATGCTGGGCATGCACGGCACGGCCTATGCCAACTTCGCCGTCACCGAGTGCGACCTGCTCATTGCGGTGGGGGCCCGCTTTGACGATCGCGTGACCGGCAAGCTAGATGAATTTGCCAAGCACGCCAAAGTCATTCACATCGACATCGACCCAGCCGAGGTGGGCAAAAACCGTGCGCCCGATGTGCCGATTGTAGGGGATGTGCGCACTGTTCTGGTGGAGATGCTGGCTCAACTGAGCAAAATGCCTTCTACTCCAGGCCTAACTCAGGCCTGGCTGGATCGGATTGAGCGCTGGAAGCGGGACTATCCCCTGCAGGTGCCCAGCTACGAAGGCGTGATTGCCCCCCAACAGGTGATCGATGCCTTTCGTCGTCATGCTCCCCACGCCTACTACACCACCGATGTTGGCCAGCATCAGATGTGGGCGGCGCAGTTTCTGCGCAACGGGCCGCGCCAATGGATCTCCAGTTCTGGGCTGGGCACCATGGGCTACGGGTTCCCCGCGGCGATGGGAGTCAAGGTAGCCCTGCCTCACGAAGAAGTCATCTGCATCAGTGGCGATGCCAGCTTCCAGATGAACATGCAAGAGCTGGGCACAGTGGCTCAGTACGGCATTGCCACCAAAGTGGCCATCATCAACAACGGCTGGCAGGGCATGGTGCGGCAGTGGCAGCAGGCCTTCCACGGCGAGCGCTACTCCCACTCGGATATGTCTCCCGGAATGCCGGATTTTGTCAAGCTGGCCGAGGCTTTTGGGGTAAAAGGGATCCGCGTCGATCACCCCGATCAACTGGAAGATGCCATCCAGGAGATCCTCAAGCACGAGGGGCCGGTAGTGGCCGACTTTGTGGTCAAGCGGGACGAAAACTGCTACCCGATGGTGCCTGCCGGCAAAGCTAACTATCAGATGATCGGGCTGCCGGAGAAGCGGCAACTGGAGCAGGCAGCGGAGCTGATCTACTGTCCCAACTGCGGCACCAAAAACCCCACACTGCACAAGTTTTGCGCCGAGTGCGGCACCAAGCTCTAGAATCGGTGGCCTGGCCATCCGGCTGGGGAAGGCGGGCCCCAGCAGCAGGGAGTCTTCGGGGATATCGGGGCTACTGAACAAGCCAGATTAAAACGCTCCCTGAGCGCTCTGCGAGGCCAACACGAGCGACTCCTGCCCCTTTCCCAAAAGGAGAGGAAGGTTGGGATCAGCGCAACGAACGGAGGATCCCTCCTGCTCTGGGGTAGTTCGATCCCCTCAAGGAGGGTAGCCGGAAACTTCTGCCTCTGGTGTCTCTGGCGGTCGGAAGCAGGCACCCTCCAGACCTGCCCAACCGGCTTAGAGGGGTCGGTAAACCCGGTAGTTGATATTGGGGAAGATGTTGTCCATGTATTCCACCTTGGCCAGCCACTGCTCCTCTTCAGGGGTGGCTTTTTCTCGCCGAAACTGACCCTCTTTGATCTTCTCGTAGAGGTGGTTGAAGCGCAGCAGATGGGACTTGGTGCGGCGCACTGCATAGGGAACCATCGTCCCCGTGCGCATGATAAAAGCCCAGTCAGACGATTGAGCCAGTAGCAATTCTCGCGCCGCCTGGTTCAAGGCCCGCCATTCTAGGTCATCGGCAGGCTCGCGACGGCTCAGCTCGATCATCCGCTCGGTAGCCTTGTGCAGGTGGGGGTAGATCCAGGCGTTGGTGGGGTTGAGCCAGTACTCGTGGAAGCCGCGCGCCCCCCAACTGGACTGGGCAGGTTTGCACACCTGCTGGGTGGGGTTCTCCCGCAGGTACTCCGCCAGGTGAGTCATGCGGTAGGTGTTTTGGTCGAAGTAGCTCTTGCGGATGAGAAAATCCAAAAACCAAGGGCCCTCGTACCACCAGTGGCCGAACAACTCCGCATCGTAGGGGGCCACCACCAGCGGCGGGCGGCCCATGACGCTGTACAAATATTCGATTTGCCGCTGGCGGTTGAACATAAAGTTGCCCGCATGCTCTGCCGCTTTCTCCCGCGCCCAATAGGGGTCGTAAAGCTGCTTTTGCCCCAGGTCCAGGTTGCGCCCGGTGATGCGGTGGTACTTGATGCCGGTGTTTTTCCGCTGGCCGTTGGGCATGATGTAAGGCTTGATGTACTCGTAGTCGGCCTCATACCCTAGGTCTTTGTAGAACTCGCGGTAAACCGGATCCCCTGGATAGCCCACCTCTGCCGACCACACCTGCTGCGAAGACTCGTGATCCCGCCCGAAAACGGCGACGCCGGTCTCGGTAAAAATAGGGGCGTACATGCCGTAACGAGGCCGGGGCTTGGCGTAGAGAAGACCATGGGCGTCGGTGATCATGTAGCGCAGGCCGGCATCGGCAATCATCCGCTCCAGCCCTTGGTAGTAGGCGCATTCCGGCAGCCAGATCCCCCGCGGCCATTGGCCAAAGTGCTCGTTGTAGTGCTCACAAGCTACAATCAACTGCGCCCAGACTGCCTGCGGGTACATCTGCATCAAGGGCAGGTAGCCGTGGGTAGCCCCACAGGTGATGATCTCCAGGTTGCCGCTGTCTTGAAACTGCTTAAAAGCTCGCACCAGATCCCGGTCGTAGCGCTCCCAGAGATCCCGCACCATGGCAAACTGCTTGATGTAGTGCTCCGCCAGGTAGCGAATGTGGCCGTTGGTGGCGTTTTTGTCGTACTCCAGCTGGGCCAGCTCTTCCAATTTGGTTAGGTAGTGGTCGTAGCGCTCCTGCAGCAAGGGATCCCGCAGCATCGACACCAAGGGCGGCGTCAGGGACATGGTGAAGCGAAAGTCGATGCCATCTCGCTGTAGCCCCTCGAACATGTGCAGCAGCGGCACATAGGTCTCCGTGATGGCTTCGTAGAGCCATTCTTCCTCCAGCACAAAGTCTTGCTCAGGGTGGCGCACAAACGGCAGGTGCGCGTGGAGTACCAAGGCGAGATAACCCATGGCAGCCTGGGATCCTTACAGACAGGGAAAGATAACGGAGCAGACTTACCCTTCTCAGCAGCAAATCTGTAGAGAAGGTTAAGCCCAAGATTGCTACCTATCGTCCAGCATTTCGTCCTTGGGGTCAAGAGCTGGGATCGCTGGGGATCGCTGTTGGGCTCAGCGGTGACGAATGAAGTCGTAGATCTCCAGATACTCCTTGCCAGGATAGTTCCAGGAGTAGTCGTAGCTCATGCCTTGAATCTGCAGTTGACGGAACTGGTCAGGAGCGGTGTACCAAAGGTCGATGGCCCGATCCAGAGCCGACTCCAAAGCAGCTGGATCTGTGTGATAAAAGACGTAGCCGTTGCGTTGCTCGGGCAATTTGTGGGGATCGTAGTCGCGGTCGAAGACGGTATCCACCAGGCCACCCACTCCTCTCACCACCGGAACTGTGCCATACTTCAAGCCAATCATCTGAGTGAGTCCACAGGGTTCGTAGTGGCTGGGCACTACGATGATGTCTGCCCCCGCATAGATAAGGTGGGAAAGTTCTTCGTTAAAGCCCAACTCAATGTGAACATCGGGGTTGTTGTTGAGGTAGCTTTTCTCGTGGGCAAACCAAGCGCCGATCCCTCGCTCCGTAGCGGATCCCAGCAGAACAAATTGGGCATTTTTGAACAGGGAGCGGTAGATGGCATGATGCACCAAATGCACGCCCTTTTGCTCGTCCAATCGCCCGATATAGGCCACGATAGGCTTGTCAACATCCTGCAGTAGCAGCCGATCCCGCAGAGCTTTTTTGTTTTTAGCTTTATTTTCCAGCGTTTGAGCAGTGTAGCGCACGGGGATAAAGCGGTCGATCTCCGGGTTCCAAATGTCGTAATCGATGCCATTCAAAACGCCGCGAAACTTGTGCCGGTGCAAGTAGAGGGTATGGCCAAGTCCATAGCCGTAGTCGCCAAATTGCACCTCCAGCGCGTGATTGGGAGAGACCGTAGTGACAAAGTTGGAAAAAACAATTCCCCCCTTCATAAAGTTGAGAGAAAAGGGGTTGAAGTTATCGCGCAAACGGTCGTAGTGGAAGTAGTAGGGTTCGCGGTTGAGGCCGGTAGCCCAAAGAATCTCTGGGCCGCCAAAGCCTTGGTGTTTGAAGTTGTGAATGGTGTAGCACACCCGCTGGTTTCCCATGCCGTGGTACTTGTAGATCTCAAACAGCAGCACCGGTACCAACCCTGTCTGCCAGTCGTGGCAATGGATGATGTCGGGGCGCTTGTTGCTTTGTAGGAGAAACTCTAGAGCCGCCTTGCTGAAAAAAGCAAAACGCATGTTGTCATCCGGGCAGCCGTAATAACACCCGCGATTGAAGAAGTTATCGCCCGAGTGGGGCTCAATAAAAAAGCAAAGGCGGCCATGCACCCAGCCGCAGTACACCGAGCAGTGAATGGCTCCCCCGTACCAGGGCACCCAGAGATCGCGATAGGCGTCGTGCAAACCCCAGATCTGGTCGTAGCGCATCGTGTCGTACTTGGGCAAAACCAGCTCGACACAGTGGCCCCGCACCTCCAGCTCGCGGCTGAGGCCGTACACCACATCCCCCAGTCCCCCCGCCTTGATAACCGGGGCGCATTCAGACGCAATCTGCACGATGTACATTTCGAGACCTCCCGTAGCACCGCCTTAGCTTTCTTTACAAACGATAATCTTTTTGGCCTCGACAGAACATCCCTCCCAATGGCAAGGGATCCCTGCACTGGGGAACAACCTCTGGGCCGACCGGGTTCGAGCCCCAGCTGCGCCGTTTGCCGGGGAACCTGATCTACGGGAGCAGCCCTCTGGGCAATTATGGGCATTTCGATTCAAACTAGAAACGTTGAATGCACGGGGCCAGAAGGCTTTTCAAGGACTCCGTC
>NZ_JANSHS010000348.1:0-2863 GCF_047461695.1 Synechococcus sp. R6-7 | reverse complement strand
TCGGCGACGAACAGATGAGCTGAGCAGAGCCTTACCTGAGCAATAGGTTTGTACAGCCCTGTTCAGAAAAGGGGAGATCAGGAGTAATTCCGAGGGGATTCCCCTTGACTTTCCTGTTGTGGGTTTTGGGGTTTCCGCAGGCCTGGGGATCCCTTGGAGTCCCTCTTATCGGCTTGGGCGCTTGCGATCCAAGCTGGGCTTGGAGGCCTGGCGCTAGACCTACGGCTTGCTGCGCGGCCATCCAAGGGTTTCAGGGCTTCCCTGTGAGCCTCGGAGCACCGGTTGGCTGTTGACCTCCTGGTTCTCTTCATCCCGGCTGACCCCAACGTTCGGAGGTTTATCATGCGGCACAACGTTCTTCGCGATCTCCTAACCCCTGCTTCCTTGGAAGCCGCCAAGCGAGAGGCCAACCGCGCTCCCATTGCCGAGCTGGTGCAGCAGTTGATGGAGATTTCACCTCGGCAGCGGGTACTGGCTTTTCGCTTGCTGGAAAAAGACAGAGCCATTGCAGTGTTTGAGTATCTGCGGCCCGAAGAGCAGGCCGATCTCATTCGCAGCATGGAAAGCCCAGAAGTGATCCAGCTCATAGAAGCTCTGCCACCTGATGAGCGGGTACGTCTGTTTGAGGAGTTGCCGGCCAAAGTAACCAAGCGCCTCATTGCCAACCTCAGCCCAGAAGCTCGGGAAGCAGTGAATATCTTGCTGGGTTATCCAGAGCGCAGTGCCGGTCGGCTGATGAACCTGCGCTACTTGTCGGTACGGGATACCATCACCGTCGGGGCTGCTCTGGCCAGCGTGCGGGACTCTCAACTGGGAGACGATGAGCTGGATGTGATTTTTGTGGTGGACGATCAGCGGTTCTACAAAGGTTTGGTTCGCACCGTGCGCCTCGTGAAAGCAGATCCGGATTTGCCCATTCGGGAGCTGATTGAGGGATCGGATATTTTTGCTCGGGTTACCGACCGGGATCTCCAGGCAGCCCGTTTGCTCAAAGATTCCGGCTTGCCGGCCATTCCGGTGGTGGATACGGAAGGGCGCTTGGTGGGAGATATCACCTTTGAAGATGTCATCAACTTGGTGGAAGAAGAAGCCACCGACGCCGCTCTGGCCCAAGCAGGGGTGGGCAACTTGCTCAGCCGAGACAAGGTTTGGAGCGAGCGCCTGGTTAAAGGCTCCCGTTGGTATGCCGTCCGCCTGCGCATCACGTTTTTAATCATCACCTTGATTGGCGGCATGTTGGTGGGGGGAGTGATCGAAACCTTTGAGGAGGTGTTGCAAGCAGTAACGGCAGCGGCTATTTTCATCCCCTTGGTCATGGATATGGGCGGTAATGTCGGTACCCAATCTACGACCATCTTTGCCCGTGGCTTGGCTTGGGGCCACATCAACGTGCGGCAGTTTCTCCCCTATTTGCTGCGGGAAGCCAGCATTGGTGGCATTATCGGTGTGATCCTGGGGGCCACGGCTGGGGTGATTGCCTACTTCTGGCAGGGGGCACCCAATGGGATCCCACAATTGGGTCTAGCGGTGGGCTTGGCTCTGGCCATTGTCCTCACTTTGGGGGCTATCTTGGGCGCCATTTTGCCCTGGGTGATGTTAAAGCTGGGCTTTGACCACGCTCCGGGAGCGGATCCTTTTATCACCACCATTAAAGACTTCACCGGCCTCTGGGTGTATTTCACCCTGGTGGCTTGGCTAGTCGGGGTTGAAGTGGGGCTCTAGGGCTGCGCCGGCGCTGGATCCAGGGGGCACCTCACCGGCAAAGCGCGTTCCAGGAACGAATAATCCAGCCCTTCTTGAGAAATCAGCCTTTCAGAGTCTCGCCACAAGGCCATCGCGACGGCGGCGCAGAGCACTTTTACGAGGTGTCCTTTGACCAACGAAGGGTTACAGCAAACATTTAGGAGGTGTGCCATGACCTTGAAAGTTCTATCTCCCTTGGCTGCTGCTCAATTTCGGTCACGGCTGCAGCAGTATGCCTATCGGGTGGGCATAACCTGTGCTTTAGAAACGGGTGGTAAGCTGGCCCCAGAATCCGCCTTTGCTCAACTGGAAGCCCTCTGGCAAACCTTGCAACAGGAAGCCACTGCCCTTGGGATCCCAGATGAGGATGGCTAAACCACGAGAACCGGAGCATGACCTGGATTGACTTCACCTTGCGTTTGGCCGTTGCCTTTGTCCTGGGATCCCTCATTGGCCTGGAGCGACAGTGGCGGCAGCGCATGGCCGGCTTACGCACCAACACCTTGGTGGCCACGGGTGCAGCTTTGTTTGTCATGCTCTCGGTTCTCACCCCTGATGAAAGCAGCCCGACCCGTATTGCGGCCCAAGTGGTATCGGGGATTGGCTTTTTGGCCGGTGGCGTGATCCTCAAGGAAGGAGCCAGCGTCCGTGGCCTGAACACCGCCGCCACCATCTGGTGTGCAGCCGCGGTGGGAGCCTTTGCCGGATCGGGGTACATTCCCCAAGCTGCCATTGGGGCCGCAGCTGTGTTGATCTCCAACGTTGTGCTGCGTCCACTGGGCTACCGCATCAACCAGCAGCCTTTGAAAGGCACAGAACTGGAACTGGTCTATGAGTGTTCGTTCATCTGCAAAAGCCAAGCAGAGGCCCACATCCGCGCCTTGCTCTTGCAAGGCATAGCTCCCACCCATCTCAAACTGCGTGCCCTCTACAGCGAAGACCTGGAGGACAAGCCTGATCTGGTCAAAGTCGAAGCAGAGCTGGTCACCCAGACCCGCGATGACCAAGCCCTGGAACTTGTCGTCAGCCGCCTCAGCCTAGAGCCAGGCGTGATCACTGCCCGATGGCGGATCATCGAACAGGAATTTGGGTAAACTACCCGACTCCGACCGCTAAGCGG
>NZ_JANSHS010000347.1:0-5088 GCF_047461695.1 Synechococcus sp. R6-7 | reverse complement strand
TTTTACAATTCACAGGTGTTGGTAGTGTTAGAAATTAGCGGAACTGTTCAGGGTGCAGGAGGCAGATGAAAAAAATCGAGGCCGTGATCCGGCCATTTAAGTTGGATGAGGTCAAAATTGCTTTGGTCAATGCCGGGATTGTCGGCATGACCGTAAGTGAAGTACGGGGTTTTGGCCGGCAAAAGGGACAAACCGAGCGTTACCGGGGATCCGAGTACACGGTAGAGTTCCTACAAAAGCTGAAAGTGGAGATCGTGGTCGAAGATGACCTGGTGGATACGGTGGTGGAGAAGCTGATTGCAGCGGCTCGCACCGGCGAAATTGGGGACGGCAAGATTTTCATCAGCCCCGTCGAAAAAACCATCCGCATCCGCACTGGCGAGCTCAACCAAGATGCCCTATGAGAAGGAATCACGTTCAGGGTTTGGGTTGCCCGGCCTGAGCCTCGTGTGAGTTTGCTTCATGTCTCTTTTGCTGTATATCTGATGAGGTGTTCTTGCCCTACTTTTCGGGTAATGTGTTGCGAGAAGTACTGTCACTTTAGGTGAGTCGAAAAGCATGAGTACAACAATGATCCAAAAGCTCAAGAGCCAGGTGCCCCAGTGGCTTTGGCGACCGGCCAAGTGGAGTCTGACTGCCGCTCTAATGGCTGCGCTGGTTTTTCTATTCGGCCAGGGAACTGCCTTTGCTCAAGAGGCCGAGGAAGTTCAGAAACACGCTGACGTTGTTTGGACGATCGTGGCAGCAGCCTTGGTGTTCTTCATGCAGGCGGGGTTCGCCATGGTAGAGACGGGCTTTACCCGCGCCAAGAACGCCGCCAACATCATGATGAAGAACTTGATGGACTTCTGCATGGGCTGTTGCGCCTTCTGGTTCATCGGGTTTGGCCTCATGTTCGGCAAAAGTACTGGCTTCTTCGGCACTGACTGGTTTGCTTTTGGCTGGCAGCAGGCTTACGAGGCAGATGGCTGGCCCTTTACTTTCTTTGTCTTCCAGATGGTGTTTGCCGCTACCGCCGCCACCATTGTTTCCGGAGCGATGGCAGAGCGCACCAAGTTCTTGGCCTACTTGATCTACTCCATCGTTATTTCTGGGCTAATCTACCCCATCTCTGGGGGTTGGGCCTGGAACGGGCTGTTCGGCGACTACAACGGCGGCACAGCCGGCTGGCTGGAAAATCTGGGCTACATCGACTACGCCGGGTCGGGGGTGGTGCATTTGGTAGGCGGCGCTGCGGCCTTGGCAGGTGCGATTGCGCTTGGCCCTCGCATTGGCAAGTACGGCCCCAATGGAGAGCCGCGGGCTATTCCCGGCCACAACCTGCCGCTGGGGATGTTGGGGGTGTTTATCCTCGCCTTGGGCTGGATCGGGTTTAATGCCGGTTCCACCACTGCAGCCTCTGTCGATATTGGCTGGATTGCCATGAATACGCTGCTGGCAGCTTCGGCTGGAGCAATTGGGGCGACGTTCACCTCTTGGGTTCATTTTGGCAAGCCGGATATGACCTTTGCCGCCAACGGTGTCCTGGCCGGCTTGGTGGGGATCACTGCCCCTTGCGATAGCGTCCATCCTTTGGGTGCTCTGATCATCGGCTCGGTGGCCGGGATTCTGGTGGTGATTTCGGTGGTGATCCTGGATACGGTGCTGAAAATTGATGACCCGGTGGGCGCGATTTCGGTACACGGCACCTGTGGTATCTGGGGGGTGTTGGCAGCAGGGATCCCCTTCTTTGCCAATGCCAACTATGCTGAAGAGGTCACCTGGGCCCAATTTGGGGTACAAGTGGTGGGCGCTCTGGCCTACTTCCTCTGGCCCTTTATTACCTGCTTGATCCTGTTCTTTATCCTCAAGGCTGTAACCGGCCTGCGCACCAGCGCCGAGGAAGAGATCGCCGGTTTGGATGTGGGCGAGCATGGCAACGTGGCCTACCCCGACTTCGTTACTGCTGCCACCGATTCGGAGCAATCTTGAGCCGTTGTGCTCGGTCTGACCTGGGGTTGCCGGATCGGAGCATTGCTGAACTGAGCATCAAATGAGCATCAAAAGGGAGGGTCAGGGCTGGCCCTCTCTTTTATGGCTTGCTGATGTATTTGGTGGCATTGGTGTAGGTGGTTACGGGTAGGAGGGGAGAAATAGCTCAAAATCGAGGTGTGGGACTTGGAATCGAGATGAAAAGTCAGATAGGTGAGACTGTTTTCTCTCGTCTTCGGCAGGGGATCCTTTTGGGTTTGAGGACAGGGGGGAAAGTCCTGCTGGGGGTTGGAGCTTTGCTGGGGTTGGGAAGTTTGGTTGCCCCGCCTGCTCTGGCCCAGACGGATCTCACGGCTCTGGAACAGGCTCTCCCACCCGAGGCTTGGGCTGAGCTACAAACCTTACTGAAAACTCAGCAATACCATGCCGACATCGTCTGGACAACGGTGGCCGGGGCGCTGGTGTTTTTCATGCAGGCGGGCTTTGCCATGGTGGAGGCGGGCTTCACGCGGGCTAAAAATGCTACCAACATTGTCCTGAAGAACCTGATGGACTTCTGCTTCGGGGCCTGCGCTTTTTGGTTTTTGGGGTTTGGGCTGATGTTCGGATCCCATGTGGCCGGTTTTTTGGGCACCAACTGGTTTTTTTTCAACTGGCAACAGGGAGCTGAAGCCGGCAGTCAAAACGATGCTTGGCCTTTCACGTTCTTCTGTTTCCAACTGGTGTTTGCCGCCACCGCTGCCACCATTGTCTCCGGGGCAATGGCGGAACGCACCCGCTTTTTGGCTTATTTGATTTACTCCATCGTCATCTCTGGGGCGATCTACCCGATTTCCGGGGGCTGGGCCTGGAATGGCCTGTTTGCCGACTACAACGGTGGTACAGCCGGCTGGCTGGAAAACCTGGGCTACATTGACTTTGCCGGGTCGGGGGTGGTGCACTTGGTGGGTGGGGCTGCAGCTTTTGCGGGAACTTTGGTGTTGGGGCCGCGCTTGGGCAAGTATGGTCCCAATGGGGAGCCGCGGGCTATTCCCGGGCATAGCTTACCCTTGGGCATGTTGGGGGCGTTGATCCTGTGGCTGGGCTGGATTGGCTTTAATGCCGGCTCTACAACGGCAGCGATTCCTGATATTGGCTGGATTGCTTTCAATACCTATTTGGCCGGGGCGGCAGGAGCCATCGGCGCTCTCTGTACTTCCTGGGCCATTTTTACCAAGCCGGACATGACGTTTGCAGCCAATGGGACACTGGCGGGGCTGGTGGGCATTACTGCTCCTTGCAACACTGTTCATCCTTTGGGGGCAATCCTTATCGGCTCGGTGGCCGGGGTGTTGGTGGTGTTGTCGGTGCTGTTTATCGAGGGCACCTTGAAGGTGGATGACCCGGTGGGGGCGGTGTCGGTACATGGGGTGTGCGGCGCTTGGGGGGTCATTGCTGCAGGGATCCCGTGGTTTGCCCATGCGGAAGCGGGGGTGACTTGGGCGGTGTTGCCGGTACAGATTCTGGGGGTTATTGCCCTGGGAGGATGGTCTTTTATCTGTTGTCTGGCTTTGTTTTTGATTTTGAAGGGCACCATCGGTCTGCGCGTCTCGGCAGAAGAAGAGTTGGCCGGCTTGGATATTGGCGAGCACGGCAACATTGCCTACCCTGACTTTGTCACTGCTTCGGGAGAGTTGGAAGGTTGAGTTGAGCAGTACACTGGGATCCGGTTGAATGCGCTTTTGGATCCCATGCACCTTCTGATCCCGGCGGCTGGCAGCGGCAAGCGAATGGGAGCTGCGGTCAATAAGCTGTTGCTGCCGCTCTTGGGTCAGCCGATTTTGGCTTGGACGTTGCAGGCTGCGGATCAGGCCAGCTCCATCGAGTGGATTGGCATTCTCTCCCAACCCGGCGATTGGCCAGCCATCGAGCAGATCCTGGCGGCAATGGATCTGTCCACGCCGGTGCAGCTTTTACAAGGGGGGGCGACGCGGCAGGAGTCGGTTTACAGGGGGGTTGAGTATCTCTACAACCTGGGAACAGTAGAGCGGGTGTTGATCCACGATGGGGCCCGCTGCCTAGCTACCCCTAAGTTGTTCGATCGCTGTAGTGCTGCTTTGCAGCAGGTGGATGGTCTCATCGCGGGGATCCCTGTCAAGGACACGATTAAAGTCGCTGAGGCAGGCCCAAAAGGGATCCAAATTCAGTCAACCCCAGAACGCAGCCGGCTGTGGGCAGCGCAAACGCCGCAGGGGTTTCGCCTGTCGATGCTATGGCAAGCCCATCGGGAGGCTCTGGCCCAGGGTTGGCAGGTAACCGATGATGCAGCCCTATTCGAGAAGCTGGGTTGGCCAGTCTACATCGTCGAAGGGGAGGAATCCAATCTGAAGCTAACCACCCCCCTGGATGTGTTGCTGGCCGCACAAATCTTGCAGCAGCGCCTCGGACCAGCGCGTTAGCTCAATTCAATCCCGGTAGGGCCAGTCTCAACCTTGGGAATTAAAAGTAGGAAGGAGGAAATCTAGGTTCACTAAGAGCACTTTGATCACCCCATCTCTTGTGGTCCGTTGGAAATGAAAATGATAAGTCTGGCTGTTTAGAATCTAATGCACCCAAGACACCTGAAACCAAGCAAAAGATGAGATTAATGCACTTTTCACTTTCTTCATAAACTTGCCGTTCTGAGAACCGAACTACAACCCAGCCTCTATCCGCTAGATAAGCATCACGCTTACTTTGCTTAGGATCATTCACAGTATGGGCTGGCCTACACAGATTACCTTCAAGAAACCATGGCTCATCAATTTCAATGTCAATGAGTAAAACGAGTGATCTTTTTCCATCTCTAGATACCTGCATTGCGATATCAGGGGTATAGCACCGGACACTAGACTGCTCTATGCACCAGCACCAGTTGCCCATGCCAATTGCAGCTTGCCCATCAAAGGCTGGGGTAGCTCGGGTAGATTTGGCCTAACAGGGCGTTCCGGCATTCGAGGTAGTTCAGGTTCCATTGGGCGCTCCGGCATCTGTGGCGGCTCCGGCTCCAGCGGACGGGCAGGCATCTGTGGCGGCTCAGGCTCCAGCGGGCAAGGTGGGAGATCTGGCCCCCTCAAGAGGAGAGCATGCCTCTAACCC
>NZ_JANSHS010000346.1:0-878 GCF_047461695.1 Synechococcus sp. R6-7 | reverse complement strand
GGAGAGTTCAGCGTGAATGTATCAGGTTCCGACGGCTATCCAGAAGTCCTTCCTGGCAGCCATTCTGGCCCTCGCCTGCCTGGGGAGAGGGATCCCTACTGTGGCTCGTCCTTGGCCGGAGATTGTGGATTCTGGGCGGCTGCGCGTTGCCGTAAAAGACAACTTGAGGCCGCTGGGGTTTCGCACTCCCCAAGGGGATCTGCAGGGGTTTGAGATCGAGCTGGCTTGTGAGCTGGGATCCCGGCTGTTGGGCTCGGCAGAGGCTGTGGAGTTGGTGCCGGTCTCGAATGTAGAGCGGCTGCAGGTGCTGGCTGACGGCCAGGTGGATTTGGCCATTGCTCAGATCGGCATTACCCCGGATCGGGCGCGCCAGGTGGAGTTCACTTCTGCTTACTATCAGGATGGCCCCAGCTTGGTTGTGGCTCGTTCCCACAACTGGGAAAGCTGGTCGGACTTGCGGGGCGGTCGCGTTGCAGTCTTGCGCGGTTCCAGCGCCATTCCCCTGCTGAATCGATACCTGCCAGGGGTGGAGTTGGTGCCTGTCGATTCCTACCGAGAAGGGGCGGAACTGCTCCTGAAAGGGGCGGTGCAGGGGTGGGCAGCAGATCGCTCGGTGCTGGCAGGGTGGCTAGCAGAGCATCCCCGTCGCGAAAGCGCTGCGGAGCAACAGTTTCAATTTCTGGGATCCCCCTTGGCAACGGTGGGGCTGGGCATTGCCATGCCCAAGGGGCTGCAGCACGCCGAATTGCGGCTGCGGGTGCGCCGAGAACTGGAGAATTTGCGGGCTGAGGGCTGGCTGGCAGAGCGGGCCAGAGCCTGGGGGTTGCCCTAAAGTTGAGGATACTCCCTACTGATACATTTACGCTGAACACTGCTGA
>NZ_JANSHS010000345.1:0-2434 GCF_047461695.1 Synechococcus sp. R6-7 | reverse complement strand
CTTATTATTGACTAGAGTCATGCTCTCAGCACTCACCTCTGCTTCCGAATCGTTGCGTAAACAGAATTGCACCACCTGCGAGGTTTGGTCGTCGATGGGGGTAGCCGCTGTGAAAATGATGTGGATGAGGCCGTTGGGGTAGGTGATTTTGAGCTTGCGACCAAAAGGCATAAACCAGGTGCCCTCCAGGATACGCACTGTGCGATCCTCTGACATCCGCAAGTTTTGCTTCTGCAAGTCACTGTTGAACACCGGCAAAACAGAGGTGGCCCGAAGGCCATATTCCAGTTCTTCAAGGCTGTCCAGATCTGGGGGTACAGGCTCGGAGATCACCCCAAAGCTCTGGTGATGGACGAAGTGGGGATGGGCATTGTCAAAGGAGTTTTCCATCAGGCGCAGGCCGGCGCATTTCCAGACCTCATAGAACTGATGAATTTGGCGAAACCGGGGATCCGCCACCTCTGAGATCTCGGGAATATCGGTCAAGGGATCCGCCAATGCCACCCAAACACAGCCATAGCGCTCTTGGCAGCGAAACCCCTCCACCTTGTAGGTGCGAGGGATGAAGTTGTCTGTAAGTTGGGGTACCTTCACACAGGTGCCAGAGCCGTCAAATTCCCAGCCGTGATAGGGGCAGCGGATGTGGCCATTGCAAACAACCCCTTTGGAAAGTTGGGCCGAGCGATGGCAGCAACGATCCAAGACGGCGCAAGGCTGCCCTGACTCATTGAGCCAAAGCACCAGAGGAGTCTTCAGCAGCGTGAAAGCTTGTGGGCCGGTTTCCAGGGCCGACATCGGGATCACGGGGTACCAAAACCGCCTCAGGACAGGTTGCTGGGTAACAAGCATAAACCCGCTCCACAAGCTCTAGTTCGGAGAATCATGAGCTGGCTTTTCGTGAGCCCAGGTGGCTCAAAGCATCGCCCCCCGTGAAAAAGATAGGCGTTGAAATGGCAGAAGTCCGTATAAGCCAACACAGCTTTGCCCTGGGCGCGTTTGTGCATCGATGGCTACCCCTCTGCCCGGGGATGGGCTATTGATCGAAGGAAGCAGAGAAGCGTCGGTGGGCTTCTGTTGGCATGTGGCTGTGGGGAGAGGTGGAAAGGTGCAAAACGAATTGAACCCCAACCGAGATCTCCGTAACACAGGGATCCCGGCCCAACCTACTGCAGAGTCCACCTCCCCCAAACCAGAACCGGCTGCTGAGAGCCAGGCAAATTGCTTGACAGACGGAGAGGTGGATCCAGAGCCCCGCCTCAGCCGTTCTCAACAAGAACGACAGCAGGAACGCCGCTCCTTACCTTGGCGCCTGGGGCTGGCCAACGTGCTCTCGGCAGGGTTGCATTTCATCGCGATGAGCTGGGTGGGTTGGCAGCCTAGGATCCGGGAAGAGGAGGAGATCCTCCCCTTTCAGTGGGTGGAGATGGCGGATGAGCCGCCCCCAGAGCCGCAGTGGATTGCGCCCGTCTCCGCCCGTGAGTCCGGTGTCTCTGAACCTCGGGATCACGTATCGGTGCGGCAGTCGCAAGTGGCCAATCCAGGTGAATGGGTAGAGGTCACTTCTGCAACGGCACAGCCTCTGCTCGCCTCAGCCGCAGGGAGTCCTGTCCCTGAGATCCTTTCTCCGCCGACAAGGGAGCTTGAGGTGCCCCAGCCCGCCCGGAACTCTGCCTCTCCTCAGCAGCAGCCAGAGGCCAGGTTAGAAAATCTGTCAGCGGGTTTAGCAGCTCTGGAGCAGGCAGTTGCCGATCACAATTGGGCGGAGGCGCTACATCTGACGGAAGAATGGCTGGATCACTGGCCTCTGTCCTCTCCACAGCGCCAGCAACTGCAGGACTATCGTCAGCATCTGCAAAGCCTACTGGCTACCTCCTCGGCAGCAGCAGTGGAGACCAAATCGGCTCAGATCTCTCCTGCTCAATCCCTCAAGCCTCAACCCGAAAGAGCAGCAAGTTCTCCTGAGGTTTTGCCACAACCCTACCTGTCGGCTCCAGCGGATCCGCATCCAACTTTGCCCTCTCCAGAGCCGATCGCAGCCCCGTTGGAAGAGCCTTCTCCCACCTTGCCCCCGACTTTTCCTACCGGATCCCACAACTCCGACTTCGGTCGCACCAGTGGGATCGAGTCCTCTCAGGCAGGCCCACCCAGCCTCAATGCCACCGCCGATCCGGATTGGGGAGACTACTTGGCTCAATTCCAAGAAAGGGTTCGCCAACACTGGATGGTACGGCGGGCATCCGGATCCTACGTAACAGTGGTGCAGGTGCGTCTGGATCGACAGGGATCCCTGCGGGAACTGCGCCTGCAAACCCCCTCAGAAGATCCCCTGTTGGATGCAGCCGTGCTCAGTGCCATCCAGCGCTCAGCCCCCTTTGCTCCTTTGCCCGAGAGCTATGTTGGCGAAGAAGTAAACTACCCGACCCTGACTGCTTCG
>NZ_JANSHS010000344.1:0-7731 GCF_047461695.1 Synechococcus sp. R6-7 | reverse complement strand
GACGGAGTCCTTGAAAAGCCTTCTGGCCCCATGCATTCAATGTCTTGGGTGTAGGTGCAGTGTCCTGGTTTGCATCGAAACTGCCTTACGGGTGAACTCACTAAAACTCCGTCCCGCCATTGTGAACACAGCTCAAGATTAGGGTTCCCACTTCGTCAATGACACCTGTCCAACCGGCTTCGATCACCGCAGTTGCCTCCGGCATCTCGACAATTGCCGGCCCGCGCAGTTGAAACCCCACACCCATGCGCTGCCGATCGTAAACCGGCACCAGGCGCATCCTGCCCCCAAACCATGCCTCTCGCCGACCCTTGAGGGGATCCCCTGGCAAAGGGTGGGGTGCAGTCAAAGGCACGGTGGGTAGGGCCTGCACCGCCTGTAGACGCAACTGAATCACCTCCACCGGCTGGGCCAAATCCTGCCATCCATAGCGTTGTCGGTGGGCCTGGTGAAACTGCTGTTCCAGATGAGCAATCGGATCCGACAACCGCACTGGGATCCCCAACTCAAAAGACTGGCCGCGATAGCGCAAGTCCAAGCTGAAGTGCAACGCCGGCTCCTGCAGATCGGCTCTCGCCTGGCGGATCAGGGGTTCTGCCCATTGAGCCAGCAGGGATCCCCCTGAAGCGGACGTGAGCTGCCGCAGAGGTTGGAGGATGGCCCGCCGATAGTCTCGCCGCAGATCCGCCAAAGCCATTCCCAGCGCCGAGAGCACCCCACAGGCAGCCGGGATCAAGATCGTGCGGATGCCCAGCTCTTCTGCCAAAGCACAGGCATGCATGGGCCCGGCTCCGCCGAAGGCCAACAGGGCAAAATCGGCGGGATCCAAACCCCGCTCCACGCTGATCACCCGCAAGGCCCGCGACATGGTGACATTCGCCAAGGTGCGAATGCCAACGGCAGTTTCCTGCAAGCTCAAGCCCAAGGGATCCGCCAGCGTGGCAATAGCCTGTTCCGCTAGCCCCCGCCGTAGCTGCACCGAGTCGCCCAGCCGACCGCCATCCGGCAGGTACCCCAGCCAGAGGTTGGCATCAGTAACCGTCGGAGCCCTTCCCCCCCGACCGTAGCAGGCCGGCCCGGGGTTGGATCCGGCACTCTCTGGCCCCACCTGAAGCCCACCGCCGGGCAGCAAATGGGCCAGGGATCCGCCGCCGGCACTGACGGTGTGGATGTCAATTTGGGGCTGTTGCACGGGCAAGCCGCACACCACCGCTGCGGGAGTAACCTGGGGGATCCCATCTTGGATCAAGGCCACATCCGTGCTGGTTCCCCCCATGTCGAAGCTGAGCAAGTGGGGGTAGCCACTCAGGCGACCCAGATAGGCCGCCCCATAAACCCCGCCTGCCGGCCCCGAGAGCAAAGCCAGCGAAGCATGAGCTGCCGCCTGAGCAATGGAGGTCACCCCGCCGGAAGACTGCATGATCAACGGTTGGGGGATCCCTCGCTCCCGACATCCTTGGGCCAAGCGGTGCAGGTAGCCCGCCAGTGCCGGGCTGAGGTAGGCATCGATGGCGGTGGTGCTGAAGCGCTCGTATTCGCGGAACTCCGGCGCCACCTCGCAAGACAGGGAAAGATGTAGCTCCGGGAAAGCCTGTCGCAAGGCCATTCCCAGCCGCTGTTCGTGCTCCGGGTAGAGAAAAGAAAACAAAAACCCCACCCCAATAGCGCGGATCCCATCCCGCTGCACTCGTTCCCCCACCTCCTGCACCACCCGCCGGATTTCGGCATCGGTGAGCGGCTCCAACACTCCACCCACGCTGCAGCGCTCCTTCACCTCCAGGCAGTGGTGGCGGGGCACCACCGGCTCCGGCTTGGGCTGCGTCAGGTCATACAGAGAGGGGCGGTTTTGACGGGCAATGGCCAGCACATCCCGAAAGCCCGCCGTGGTTAGAAACAGGGTGGGGGATCCCTTGCGCTCCAGCAGCGCGTTGGTGGCTACCGTCATGCCATGGCAGAAGAGGTCAACCCAGAGCACCCCCAGCTTGTCCAGCGCCGCAAAGACCCCCTCCTCAGGGCTGGGGGTAGACAGCACCTTCGCCGTCTGCATCTGGCCATCCTGCAAGAGCACCAGATCGGTAAAGGTGCCCCCCACATCGATCCCCAGGCGGGCCAAGCTGCGGCTTGCTTCCGTCTGATCCAGATTGGCCGGATCGAGGTTGCTACCCAACGCTGATGCGACCATGGCTTCTATCGCTTCTATAGTCCATCGCTGTCCTTCACCAGCCCTGCCCGAACGGCATCCAAGAACTGGCGGGCAGTGCGACCGGAAAAGCCGTTTTGCTGTTGGGCCCAGATTAAGGCCTGGCGGCGCAGGGCATCCAGAGATTGGGTGAAACCCAGCCGCTGGGCCAAGTGTTCTACGGTTGCCAGGTAATCTCCCTGGGTGAAGGGGGTGAAGGTGAGGGTGAGGCCGAAGCGATCCCGCAGCGACAGCTTTTCCTGGACCGTATCCCAGGCGTGGACTTCTTGATCTTGGGGATTGGGACGGTCGCCGAAAAACTCGCGGATGAGATGGCGGCGGTTGCTGGTGGCATAAAGGCGCACGTTGGGGGGCGGCGCAACGAGATCCCCCTCCAGGAGCACCTTGAGCTGCTTGAACTCGGTTTCCTCTGCCTCAAAGGAGAGATCGTCCACAAACAAGATGAAAGGCAACACCTGCGCCCGCAGCTCTGCCAAAATTTCCGGCAACTGAATCAAGTCTGTTCGCCTCAGCTCCAATAGGCGCAGCCCCTGCAGGCCGTAGCGGCGCAACAAGGCCTTCACCAGGGAAGACTTGCCCGTACCCCGCGCCCCGTAGAGCAACACATGCAAAGCCGGATCCCCCCGCAGCAGGGCTTCGGTGTTGGCCGCCAACTGCTGTTTCTGCCGTTCGTAGCCGTAGATCTCCTCCCAGTCAGACAGATCGGGAGCAGGGATCCCTTCTAGCCCTGCTGGCCCCCAGCGAAAGGCCCAGTAGCGAGCACAGATTCCCACCCCTTCTCGGCGATAGTGGGCAATCAAGTCCTCCAGGCTCAGGCCCCAATCGGCAAAAGAGCGGGGATCCCAGCCAGCGCTATCGGTTTCCCCATCGGGCCAGGGGATCCCCAACCCCAACGCCTGCATCTGCTCGGCAATGGTCTCCTGACTGTCCGCTAGGGTTTGCAGACAGCGCAGGTCGTGGCGGGCAGCCTGCATAAGAGGCTCTGGGATCCCTTGGGGCTGCAGCGCCGCGCGGGAAAAGGGGTTATCGGCCCAGCCAATCTCCCGGATCAGCCACTCCCGCCAGCTCAGGCCCTGCCGGGCCAAAAGCTCAAACCAGCGCCCGTAGGCCGCCCAGCAAGGCAAGGGATCCCCACTCATCAACTGCTGGATTAGCTCCTGCCAGGCTAGGGCTAGGGGGTGGGTGCAGATGTCCCGGAATACCAGCAGCTTGGCCGCTGCTTCTGCTGCTTCTTGGAGGGGGGTCATCGCTTGAAGCCGCTCTAACTTGGCGTTGCTTATCCGCTCCCTAGGGGAGGAGACTGGGGGTAGTTGCGTTAACAACACGGAGCGCTTGAGTTACCTGGCATTGTCCCGCCGGCCCAGTTCATAGAGGCCTCCGCCGACGCAGGCGATCAGGCCGCAGGAGACGGCCCAGCTTTTGCCCAAGGAGATCTCCGTCAGGGCTACCACCAAGCCTGCTGCCAGCAAAAAGGGAAGGGTGCTCAGCAAGGAAGCCAAAGCTCCACTGGGATCCCATAGCAATTGCTTTTCCCAGCTCTCCTGCAGCTTTTGATGCAGCGGCGAAAACCCCCACATTAGCCCTAAGCCCCACAGAGCCGTGGCGGCCCATAAAGAGGGGCGAAGCATCTCCCAGCCCACAAGTCCAACCCCAACGGGATCCACCGGTCAACTCCCAACCCTGCCTTTCTAGGCTAGCGGGATTGGGCCCAATCGGTGGCGGTAATGGTGGTGCCAGGAAATTGAATGGGGTTGCCCAAGCTCCGGATTTGGGCCTGGAGAGCTGGCAACAGCCGCAAATCCAAAAGCGGCTCCTCCACGATCTCCGCCGGGATCAGATCCCGTTCTAGGGCAAAGTGGGCCGTGTGGCCGGCGGCGGTGCCAATGGCCCATTCCACCGGATGCACCCGGTAGGAGGCACTGGCAATGCGGCTGGTGGCGATATTTTTGTTGCCGGCTAGCAGATTGTCAATGCGCTGGGGGATCAGAGCCCGCAGGGGGATCTGGTAAGGGTAGCTGGGGGCCTGCGCGTCTTTGTTGTTGCTGGGGGGCAGGGAAAAACCCGGCAGCAGGCAATCGTGAAAGTCGATGGGGTACTGGCCCACCCCCACCGAGTCGTAGAAGATGAAGGGCCGCCCGCGGTTTAGCTCCGATTCCCGCGTGGTGATATCCGACTCGTAGATGGTAAATCCCTGCGGGTAGGCCCCACTGGGGCGACCGATGATGCGCCGTGACTCGCGGATGTAGGGATATTTGGAAAGGCCGCTGGCAGTTCCCATGGGGGTATTGGGCCCCCGTAGGTAGGCATAGCGCAAGTAGAAGTCTTTTTGAAAGTTGGGATCCTCCTGTTGCAGGAGAAAATCCGTCCTTCCCGCCACCAGCCAGTAGAAAAAGCCCTTAGCATGCTGCTCAGCTCGCCGCAGGGCTTCCACCCGCAGGCCCCCCATCCAGCCGCCCGGCTGCAGTTGGCCTGAGGCCTGCAGTTGCTCGTGGGTAAGGATGAGGTTCATCTCCGGGCCGGTGATGCGCCAGTCGTTGCCCCAAGTCCAGTTCTGCATGGATTGATCCCCCACCCGGATGGCCTCTTCCCCAAAGCCGAACACCTGCCCCCGGATGCGGCGGTAGGTGAAGATCAGCGCAAAGTTGAAGCGAGGGTGTTCGTAACTGTAGTAGGGGCCGTGCAGGGGATCGTTGTAGAACTCCGGCTTGACCGGCACCTGCGGCACGGGGAAGCGCTCCATGACAAAGGTGTAGGTGAAGCCCTGGGTACAGTAGGGATCCACATAGGGCTTGGAGCTGGGTTCCCAGCGGCTTTGGCCATCAGTTCCCAGGCGGTAGGGCACCCGCGCCAAGGGCAGCAGCTCGCCGGTTTCGGTGGCATCGATCACCACCCAGGGCAGGGTTTTCCCCTGGCGTTCTGGCGGCGGCTCAAAGCGCAGGATCTCCTTGTCCCAGTCGTCGGTGGGCTCCAGGCGGTAAAAGTCCAGGAGATAGGTGGACAAATCCCCCCGCTGCTCCGGCTCCACGCCGGCGTGTTTGGGGATGTTGCGAATGGCCTGCACACTGCGGATCTGAGAGTCTTTGATCTCCAAATCCTTCACTACCGTCTCGGTGAACAGCCGCAACTGCCCCGACTGCAGATAGGGATCCAACATCTCCCGAATCACCTGGTGGCCCACCTGCGGGGAAAAGCAGAGCACGCTTACCCAGCACTTGCCGGGATTGGGATCCCCGCCGTATTTTTCCCGTACCCGCCGGCGAAACTCGCTGTAGCCTTTGGGGAAGATGTCATTTTCTCGTTGCAGGGGTCGCTCGTCCAAAGCCGAGACTCCCTGGGCGCTCACCTGCCCCCCGATCCAATCGGTGATCTCCGTCATGCACACCTGCCGGCCCAGTTGCAGCGCGTCATAGGCCGCCGCCACCCCCCCCAGCCCACCCCCCGCGATGAAAATCTCACAGGGGATCCGGGTTTCCGGCAAGGGCTGGGCCAGAGCCGCTCCCGCCCCGAGGATCCCTACTCCCAACGCCACACCGCTCCACCCCAGAAGGTTGACCTGAAGTTTCATCGAATGACCTCTCCACACCCACGCTACAGCTTGGCCTTTTGGACTTTCCCGCAACCTCTATCATGGGAGAAAGCCTTGCGGATGCTCATGCCGGATTCCACCTTTGTCATCACCACCCCCATCTACTACGTCAACGCCGCTCCCCACATCGGCAGCGCCTACACCACCCTGGTGGCGGATGCCATTGCCCGTTACCATCGCCTGCGGGGCAAGGATGTGCTGATGGTGACGGGAACCGACGAGCACGGCCAGAAGATCCAGCGTACCGCCGAAGAACGGGGCGTTCCGCCGCAGCAGCACTGTGATGAGTTTTCTGCCGAGTTTGCGAAACTGTGGCACCTACTCCACATCCGCCACGACCGCTTCATCCGCACCACGGATCCCCGCCACAAGGCCATTGTGCGGGAGTTTTTTCAGCGGGTTTGGGATCAGGGGGATATTTTCGTTGGGCGGCAGCAGGGGTGGTACTGCGTTGCCTGCGAAGAGTTTAAAGACGAGGCGGAGCTGCTAGAAGGTGGGTTTTGCCCTCTGCACCCCACCAAGAAAGTGGAGTGGAAAGATGAAGAAAACTACTTTTTTCGCCTCTCCCGCTACCAGGAAAAGCTGGAAGCCCTCTATGCCGAGCAGCCGGAGTTTATCCAGCCGGAAAGCCGCCGCAATGAGGTGATTAACTTTGTCAAGCAGGGCCTGCGGGACTTTTCCATCTCTCGCCCTAGTGTCTCCTGGGGGATCCCTTTTCCGGCGGATCCCGGCCAAACCCTTTATGTTTGGTTTGATGCCCTCATCAACTACATCAGTGCTGCTTTGGATCCTGACGACGAGCCCACCTTGGCAAATGCCCTACGCCGCTACTGGCCTGCGGATGTCCACCTGGTGGGCAAGGATATTGTCCGCTTCCACGCCATTTACTGGCCGGCCATGCTCATGTCCGCAGGTCTGCCCCTGCCCAAGCAGGTGTTTGGCCACGGCTTTCTCACCAAGGATGGCCTCAAGATGAGCAAAAGCCTGGGGAACACAGTGGATCCCTTTGAGCTGGTGCAGCAATACGGCGCCGATGCCGTGCGCTACTACTTCCTGACGGAAATCGAGCTGGGCAAGGATGGCGATTTCAGCGAGGGCCGCTTCGTTGACGTGCTCAACGCCGATCTGGCCAACGATCTGGGCAATCTGCTCAACCGCACCCTCACCATGCTCAAGAAATATCAACCGGACTACCGCATTCCCGCCGTCGGGATCCCGGCTGACCACCCTCTCAAAACCTTGGCCGAGACCCTTGCCCCTCTGGTGGCCGCGGCCTACGAGGGGATGGATCCCGGCTCTGCCGCCCGCAAGGCCCTCAGCTTAGCCCAGGCCAGCAACAAATACCTTGATGAGCAGGCTCCTTGGACGCTGCACAAGCAAGGGCAAAACGAACGGGTGGCCCAGATCCTCTATGCCGTTCTGGAAAGTGTGCGCTGGGTGGCAGTCCTGCTCTCCCCCCTCATTCCCGCTCTCAGCCTCAAGATCCTGCAGCAGCTGGGGTTCTCCCTCGCCGACACCCTGCAACTGCGCTGGGATCCCGATGCGACTTGGGGCCAGCTTCCCCCCGGGCAAGAGCCCCAGCCTCCTACGCCTGTCTTTCAGAAGATCCTGAGGAACGCCTAGGGATTGGCGATGTCCGGTCGGGAAGATTGGGCAGCGGCTTGGGATCCCTCTGGTGTGGCTCCGCCGGCAAAAGGGCGGTCACCTCCCAGGGGAAGTGTTGATGAAGCAGCGGAGAAAGAACGGTTGGATGGGTCGGATGGGCGCAGCCGCGGGTTGTGAATCGCGCCAGTGGTGGGGGGCACTTCGCCGGACAGCGTCTGCCAGGCTGCCCGTACCCCTGCCCAAAGGCTGCGGATATTGACCTGGGCGCCACGGGCTTGGGTGCGTGCTCCTTCGATGGAGCGGTTGACCTGCTTCACCACTTGCCCAGCCCCTTTCACCC
>NZ_JANSHS010000343.1:0-644 GCF_047461695.1 Synechococcus sp. R6-7 | reverse complement strand
CCACACTTTCTCGGTGTAGGTCTTAAAAAAAGTGCGATACAGCCGTTCCCCAAATTGGTTAATGACCCAATCTTCAAAAGATACAGGATTGGGCCTGGGAAAGAGGCGCGCCTTTAGGTAACTGAGCAGACAGAGGGTGGTAAACCCTGGCCCCAGTTTGGCAAAAACATCCGTAGGTCGAATTGGATAATCAAAGAAAACACCTCGGTAAAAAATGTGGGAAAGCCGACGGCAAACCTGCATTTCCGAGCCCAAAATCTCCGTCCACAGAGCCTCAATTTCCGCCGACTTGGAGAAAAAGCGGTGTCCACCGATATCAAAGCGATAGCCTTGGTAGGTTACAGTGCGGGATAGCCCCCCTACCTGCACCGGATCCGCTTCCAAAACCGTTACCGGGTAGCCCTGCTTGTTCAGCTCGTAGGCGGCACTCAATCCAGCTGGCCCCGCCCCGATCACCACTGTGGACTGCACTCTGGATAGCTGCCTTGAGGTACCATCTGGTAGTATAGCAAAGGGATTGCAGTTTGACGGCGTTGGCTGTCTTTTGTGGTGTGTTCTGATTCACCCAGTTCAACGCCTGCACAAAGGCATCTATTGTCGCATCCAATTTTGCAGCTTGCGACTGGGACACCTTGAGTTTGCAA
>NZ_JANSHS010000342.1:0-9171 GCF_047461695.1 Synechococcus sp. R6-7 | reverse complement strand
CAGCAGTGTTCAGCGTAAATGTATCAGACCCATTCCACTATGGCAGAGGAGAAGCCAAAAACCCACTCTCCGGCCTTTGCCAGGCATGCTCGCTATAGTGGAAGCCGAGTTGCGGGATAGATTCTGTGTTGCAGGCTTCTCCTTTCTTCCAGGCCGGGCGGATGGGCGCCTATCCCCTGGGCTCAGGCTGCTATCACTTCTCGGTGTGGGCGCCCTTGGTTGAGCAGGTGGAGCTGAAGCTGCTCAGCCCTGTCCAACGTTGCTTTACTCTAGTGCGGGATGAGCAGGGCTATTGGCAGGGGGAGGTGGACGGGATCCCACCTGGGCCAGTGGACTACCTCTACCGCCTGCACACCTCAGCAGGGGTAGTGGAGCGGCCGGATCCCGCTTCCCGCTGCCAGCCCTACGGCGTCCACGGCCCTTCGCGGGTGGTGGATCCCCACTTCGACTGGCAGGATCAGGGGTGGAAGGGGATCCCCCTGTCTCAGTGGATCCTCTACGAGCTGCATGTGGGCACCTTTACCCCTGAGGGCACCTTTGCTGCTCTGATCCCTCGCCTGCCGGAGTTGGTGGAGTTGGGGGTAAACGTGCTGGAGCTGATGCCGGTGGCCCAGTTTCCAGGAGAGCGCAACTGGGGCTACGACGGCGTCTACCCCTACGCGGTGCAGACCAGCTATGGAGGAGCGGCAGGCTTCAAAGCCCTAGTCAATGCCTGCCACCAACTGGGTTTGGCCGTCATCTTGGATGTGGTCTACAACCACCTGGGGCCGGAGGGGAACTACCTGCGGGATTTTGGCCCCTACTTCACCGACAAGTACCACACCCCTTGGGGGGATGCCCTCAACTTCGACGACCGCTATTCTGACGGCGTGCGAGAGTTTTTCCTACAAAACGCCGAGTACTGGCTGGAGGAGTTTCATCTCGATGGGCTGCGGCTGGACGCGGTGCATGCCATCTACGACTTCAGCGCCTACCCCTTCTTGCAGGAATTGGCAGAGCAGGTGGATGCCCTAGAAGCTCGCACTGGCCGGCCCAGGGTTCTCATTGCCGAAAGCGACCTCAACGATGTCCGCCTCATCACCCCCCGAGAGCAAGGGGGCTACGGGCTAGATGCCCAGTGGTGCGATGACTTCCACCACTCACTTCACACCCTGCTTACCGGGGAAAAGACAGGCTACTACCAGGACTTTGGCGAATTGGAGCACCTGGCCAAGGCTTACCGGGAGAGCTACGTTTATTCTGGCCAGTACTCCTGCTACCGCGCCAGGCGTCACGGCAACTCCGCTGTTGGGCGACCGGGATCCCAATTTGTTGTCTGCATTCAAAACCACGACCAGGTGGGCAACCGCAGGCTGGGAGAGCGCCTTAGCCAGCTCACCTCTTTCGAGGGCCTCAAATTGGCTGCCGCTGCCCTGCTGCTAGCTCCCATGCTGCCGCTGCTATTTATGGGGGAAGAGTATGGGGAAGTGGCGCCATTTCTGTATTTTGTCAGCCACGGGGATCCCGATTTGGTGGAAGCGGTACGACAGGGACGCCGCCGCGAGTTCAGCGCCTTTGCCTGGCAGGGAGAGCCGCCGGATCCCCAAGCTGAAGAGACTTTCCTGCGCTCCAAGCTGAATTGGGACTTGAAAAAGGCCGGTCACCACCAGGTTCTCTGGAAGTGGTACCAGGCCCTGATCCGGCTGCGCAAAACCCAGCCGGCCCTCCAGCATCTGGAGCGGGACGGGGTGGAAGTGGAGCTCTTTTCCAACTCTGGCCTAGCTCTGCACCGCCGCCAGGGATCCCAGGCTTTGCTTGCCCTTTTCAATTTCAGCCCCGATCAGCCAGTCACCTATACCCAATGGCCCAGCGGCACCTGGGAGAAGCTTTTGGATAGCCACGAGGCCCAGTGGTTGGGCAAGGGATCCCAACTGCCGGCAGAAAGCCAAGGGGATCCGGTTGAGGTACTGGGCTATGGGGTGGGCCTCTATGGTGCTTTGCACCGCTAACGCAGATGGCTGCGGCCAGAAGGGAAATCTCGACCGCTCCAGACCTGGCAAACGGAAACGGTCTAGCCGATCTTCGCGCCGCGGAAATAGAGGGAGTCAGGCAAGGGCCTGCGGGCGAGGCTGGGATTTCGGGAAGGTTTGCTCACCGGTTGGCCGCGATAGGTCAGCTTGGGCTTGGCAGGGTTGCCCGTAGGAGCAGCCTCTGGTTGGGACTGCACGGGTACGCCCGGCGACAGTTGAGCCCACACTTCCGCGTGATTCTCAAACTGCACCACAATGCTAAGAAATCCCCTTTCAATGTCGGCGCGACAGGCAGATATCGCGTCTTGGGCGCGTTTGTACACTTGCCGAAGGGCGTAGAAGTGATTCTGAAACTTGATCACCTCCACCAAACCCTGAGGAGTCGAAGCCCAGAAGCCACTGTCTGCATCGCTGTAGTCGAGAATAACCATGGCTAACTCCTACACTGACGAGTGGATGGATAAAGAATTCCCAACTCTTCCACTATGGATATCAAACGTCGTGAAACGTAATGGTGAGCTTGATCACATTGACAATGTTTCGATATCTCTTGAGTGTCTTGATTGCAGCTATGTTGAATTACAGTAGTGCAACCGCTCCTTGGCTCTCAACTTTCCTCTTCCTAATGAGATAAAAACTGCGAGTTAGGGCCTCGGCGGTGCAGATTGTCAGGGGAACGTCTCAAGCTCGTTCAAAGCCCCTATTTTCAGATAGAATATCTACAGAATCACCATGGAAATAACTTGTAATCTTGACCGCAGCCGTAGCGCCAAGCCTCGCGGCGCCGCTTCCAGAAGTAGTCCTGGGGGTTGGTTTCCGGCTCCGGGCGATCTGTTAGCCTTTGCAGCAGCTCGTAGAGGCCAAGGGCACCAAAGTGGCCCGCCCATGCCACCAGCTCCGGCAACCCCAACCGAGGCAAAAGTCTGGCTACCAAGCTGGGATCCCGACGCGTCACCCCCCACAGGGCCTGGGCCAAGCCGCCAAACTGCACCACATCCTGCAAAAAGGGCTGCACCACCTGGGGGCCAGCGGCAACCATGGCCGCAAACACCCTGCTCAACAGGCGGTTAATGCTATTGGGATCCCAACTTTTGTTCTGCAGAGGGGGAATCATGGCCTTCTGAAATAGCCAGGTCACGGCCAAGTTGGGCTGGTAGGGTTGTAGCAAGACCAGGGCCGCCCGATCCAACTGCCGCTGTGCAAGGGCCTCGTGGATCCCCTGCTGTAGGCGATCCAGGTGGCGCAACATGGCGCCAAAGCCGCCAAAGCTTAGAGGCGACTGGCTGCCACTGCTATCCCCCACCGCCAATAGGCGATCCCAGGGCAGTTGCAGCGGGCTGCGGCGGTAGGCGGGGAAAACGCCACATAGCTTGCGCACCCAGCGGATCTGGGCCAGCTCCACCCCCTGGTAGGCTGGCAGCAGCCGGCAGTAATCCCGCCAGAGCTGCTCTAGACTAGGCCGCCGGGGATCCCGGTCGCAGTAGGTAAAAAGATAGGTGGTGCGCCCATCGCGGGCAGGGAAAGCTTCCCAAAAGGGCTGGTAGCCGTTCTGGGCCGGGGTAAAGCTGTAGAAGAGATCCCCGCTGGGTTGGTCTGGCAGCCCTTGGGCACAGGATCCCACCACCAGACAGACGCTATCTGGCGGCTGCCCTTGGCGAGCCTGGGCCGCGATGGGCGAGCGGTGCCCCATGGCATCCACCAGCAGTTGAGCACGGATCTGTCCCTTGGTGGTCTGGAGGCAGATCCCATCGGGGTGAACGGTGGCACTTTGAAAGGCAGTCTGCTCCCACACTTGGCCCCCCCAGGCCAGGAAATGCTGCTTGAGGAACTCCAGGAGGCTGACTGGATCCACGCCCACATTCAGCACTCCCTCCACCCACCAGTGGGGGCCCTCCCCAAAGCCAATCCGCCCCCTCGGGTAGTGGGTAACCTGGACTGCCTCCCACTCGGGCGGGGTAAGCAGCTCCAGCTCTAACAACACCTGCAGCTCCTGGTGTGAGGTGTTCCACTCCTGCTCCCGCCCCCGCAGGATCCCGCGCTCCAGCAGGATCACCCGCCAGCCCCGCTTGGCCAAAGCCGCCCCCAGAAGGATCCCCAAGGTGCCGCCGGCAATCACCACATCGGCATCCCAGGATTGGCTGCCCAAACGAGCGGAAGAAGGGTGAACCACTGCCGGGGGCAGTTCCGCCTGCGGCTGCCGCAGGGATCCCCACCAGGCATCCGAGGCGGGCAAGGCTTCCGGCGGGGGGACAACTTCAGCCATCGGCAGGAGGAACCCACAAGACCATCCTCTTCACCCTAAATCAAGCCCCGACTTTTGAGGCGACGGTGGAGCAAAAGCAGCGTATCCGCCTCGCCGACATTGCCCGGAAACAACACCACCGGCAGGTTGGGAAAGCGGGGATGGTCTGCCGGGGTGATCACCATCGAGATCCCAGGGTAGACTTGCCCCAGCAGACGCACCGCCGGCAAGTTGAGGCCAACGCTGAGGGTGTCGTTGGAGGTGATGCCGCCCTTGCTGATGAGATAGCCGATCCCTTCTGGCAGCCCCTGCACCACACCCATCAACAACCGGGAAACCTTCTGCCCAAAAGCTAGGCGCATTTCTACGGCGTCCTTTTCGAACGTCAGTTCCTCTCGGCTGGTGTAGACCACCGGCGTCAGACCCTTCTCGTAGGCGCTGTGAACTTGGGCCAGGATCCCTGGCAGCAGCTCCGCGTCGGGATCCAATAGTCGCCTCACCTCCACCTCGATGCCTTGGGTTTCAGGCTCCTGCAGAAGGCGGGCCAACTGCTGGCTGGACTTTTGCACATGGGATCCCACAATCACCACCCCTGGCCGATCTGAGCGGACAAACCGCCCCATCTGCTCTGGCAGAACCGGCTGTGGCGGCAATTGGGCCAGAGCCGTCAAGAGGCTGGCGGCGCTGCGGAACAAAAAGCGCTTCCCCTGCTCTATAGCCGCCCAAACATCCTGGGCAAAGCGATCCAGATCCGCCTGGGTTTCTCCATCCACCACACAGCAGACATTCCCCTCCAGACTCAAAAGCCGCTCCAGACAGCCGGCGCGAATCTGCTCTAGGGTCAATCGCTCCACCTGCTCAGCCCGGATCCGCCCCTGGGTTTTCTCCTGCACATAGTCCGGCAAATAGCTGTGGTGGTAGCCAAACACCGCATCCCGAGCAAACTCCGTCTCATGCACCGGCACCCAGCGCTCCCCCACCCGTAGGTAGTGGACACTGTTGCGGGTGATGCGCCCTCCCTCAAAAAAGGCCGGCACCAGAAAATGGGCATCGAAGGGCCCCAGCTCCGCTGCCATCACATCCGTTTCCAAGGGGTAATGCCCCCGCAGCGTCGAGTCGGAGCGGCTAACAAAAAGGGCCCGCTCCCACCCCAGCTCCCCCATGGCCTGCTTGAGGGCCCGGCAGACCGACCGCGTCACCTCTTCGGCCTTGGCCGGCGGCAGGGATCGGGTGTTGGTGAGGATAAAGCGAATTGGCGAGCTATCCTGCAACCCCAGCTTCAAAGTCTGCGGATCCCAGCGGGTGAGGAGCAAGCAACTGTGAACGGTTTGGGATCCGGTGGGATCATCGTCCAACACAATGATGGGGGGAAGAGCCATGAGACCGTCTCAATCGACAAAGCAACCCGAGAACTCCAGAGGACGAATCCCCCTCAGAGGGCAACCGCTATTTTCATCTTCCCCCAAGTTGGCCATCTTCCCTGCCCCTATTCCAGGCGAAGTTTGCCATGATTGAGATCAACTGGCTCTGTTGAATCCAAAACGACTGCAGACATTTCCCCCCTGCCCACATTCATGGGAGAAAGCCATGGGGCAAGCCGAGCTGCAACTTCACATCAAACGGGTACAGCAGGACGTGCTGCGCATGGGGGCGCTGGTGGAAAAGTCGGTGGTCTTGGCCCAGCAGGCCCTGTTTGAACAGAACTTGGCCGCCGCCGAACAGGTGATCGCCCAAGACAAGCAAATTGACCGTTTTTATCGTCAAATCGAGAAAGACTGTATTAATTTGATTGCCTTGCGCTCCCCGGTGGCGCGGGATCTGCGCTGGATCAGTACCCTGATGCAACTGGTACGCGATCTGGAGCGGATTGGCGACTACGCCAAAGATTTGGCCGAAGTGGCCCTGCGCTTGGTCATGTACCCGCCGCCCCCGGAGCTGGGTCGTATTCAGGTGATGATGCAGCGCTGCCAGAAAATGCTCAGCCACAGCCTGGTGGCCCTGACAGAATTGGACGCCGACCTGGGCCGACAACTGAAGCGGGAAGACGACGCCGTTGATGAAGATTACACTAACCTTTACAATACGTTGGCGCAGCAGTCTGACATTCGCGGATCGGTCGAGCCTATTCTATTGATGTTGCTGGCGATCCGTTACCTGGAGCGTCTGGCCGACCACAGCACCAACATCGGTCAGCGGGTAGCTTTTATCGTCACCGGCCAGCGTGACTAACGCCAACGGGTTGGGTCTTGCGATGTCTTAACCCCTCTTCTTCTCTCCTCTTTTGCCAATACCCAAAATGGACTTCTCTCGAATTTTTCAGCATTTTCTCTCTCAGCCTCCCGAGCAATTGACCGACAAAGATACTCTTCTTGCTCTCTTGCAGTCCGCCGACCCAGAAGCGCCGGAAATGCTGGAGATTGCCCTAGATGGCCTGGTGCGGGCCGGGTTTCTGGAACGACTAGGGGATCCCCCTCGCTATCGGCGCAAGCCGGACGAATCTTTGGTGGTGGGGCGTTTGCGCTGTTCCAGCAAAGGCTTTTGCTTCGCCATTCGGGACGAGCCGGGGGTGGAGGATGTGTACATCCACGGCAGCAACCTCAGCGGCGCCTGGAATGGGGATCAGGTGTTGGCGCGGGTCACCAAAGATGGCAACCGTCGCCGCAGTCCAGAAGGAGAGGTGGTGGCCGTTGTGGAGCGGGCCAATTCTGCCCTGGTGGGTCGCCTCAAACAGACGGAACAGGGTTTTCGGGTTGTGCCCTTGGATGACCGGCTGCTGTTCGAGCTGGCCCTGACGGAGGGATCCCCTGTCGAGCTGGCAGAGGGGCGGGTGGCCTATGTGGAGGTGGATCGCTACCCGCTGGGGGATCTACCCCCAACCGGAACCATTCGCAAAATCTTGGGCGACGGCCCAGAAGCCTCCATCGATGCAGATTTGGTCTGTTGCAAGTACGACCTGCCGCAGGAGTTTCCCGCCCCGGTGTTGGAGGCAGCAGCAGCTCTGCCCAAAAAGCTCAGCCGCTCTGACCAAAAGGGCCGCCGCGATCTGCGCGATTGGTTTTGCATCACTTTGGAGCCTTTGGATCTGCAGCATCCCCACGGCTTGGAACCCAACGTGGCTGTTTCCTTGCAGCGGCAAGAGAATGACCACTGGCTGCTGGGGATCCACATTGCCGACGTGGCCCATTGGCTGGATCCCGACCACCCCTTGGAGCAAGAGGCTCAGCAGCGGACGGCCACCGTCTACCTCGATACGATGGTGCTGCCTCTCTTTCCGCCGGAGGTGCACAACCGCCTGGCTCTGTTGCCACAGCAGGAGCGCTTGGCCTATTCACTGCTAGTGACCCTCGACCCAGAAGGGGTGGTACAAAACTTCGAGATTTACCCCAGCCTGGTGCAATCGCGGGCTCACCTGTCCTATGGTCAGGTGCAGGCTCTTTTGGCCACCACCGCCGACTTGGGCCCCGACGAAGAAGTGCCGGAGTTGATGGCCCTGCTGCAAAATCTGCTGCGCCTCAGCCAGATCCTACGGGCCAAACGTCACCAGGCGGGGGGATTTGACCTGCCCCTGTTGGATTTGCTCACTCCCCACTCTGCCGATGAAAGCGGCTACGGCCCCCTCTTGATCAGCGATCGCCTCGGCGCCCATGCCCTGATGACGGAAATTCTCCTGCTGGCCAACCAAATCCTGGGCCACCATTTGCGCCAGTTGGGGATCCCTTCTTTGGCCCGCGTGCAGCCTGCCCCTGCCGCCGAGGCCCTGCAGAGCTTTTTGCGCCTGGCCAATGCCATGAAGCTGGATCTGAATTTGCAAGATCCCGCTGTCGTAACTCTGGCGGACTGGCAGCGGATTTGTGCCCGCATCACCGCTCCCGATGTGTTGGCCTCTGGCGCGAGCCCGGCCTTGGTGGCGCAGATGCTGGCCACCTTGCCCCCGGTCGAGTATCGTCTTCAGCCTCTGGAAGAGCAACTCGGCCATTTTGGCTTGGGCCTCAAAGAACCCTACGCCACCTTTACGGCCCCCTTGCGCCGCTATGCCGACTTGCTCAATTTGCGTGCTCTGCACCTGGCCCTGAGCAAAGGACGCGATCGCCGCAGCCCTCGCTCCAAAACCGTGGTGGATCTGCACGGCCCCAGCGGCTACGGCCAAATCGACTGGCAGGTGTTGCCGCCCAAGGTGCAGGAGGAATGGCAGGCGTTTCTCCAGGCGCAACTGCCCAAAATTCAGGAGGGGTACCGGATCCGGCAGCAGGCGGAGCGGGAGCTGATGGGCCTGAAGCGCTCTGAGTTCATGCAAAAGCACCTGGGAGAGGTGTTCCCCGGCCTAATCATCGGTGTCCAGAACTACGGCTTTTTTGTCCAGGTGGATCCCATCTTGGCGGAAGGCTTGGTGCGGGTCAGCACCCTGAAAAACGATTGGTACGAGTACCGCAGCCGTCAGCAGGCGCTGGTGGGACGCAAGAGTCGGCGCCAGTTTCGCCTGGGGGATCGGGTGGAGGTGCAGATTAAGAACGTGGATTACTACCGCCAACAAATTGACCTGGCGGTAATCGGGGAAGGCCGTCCCTACGAAGAAGAAGAATAAGGCGGGGATCCCTCCATGGATCGCAGCTGGAGAGGACGGTTGTTGCGAACTCTGGCTCTGGCAAAATAGGCGATACCTAGATCAGGAAGATCCTACCGGAGCTTCCGGCACCCAGCTCTACTGCCCCGAAAGAGTCCAGGGTGCTCCCTGTGTCTGTATTGCCTTCCTATACTGAGTAGCAAAGCTCTGCCGAACTCCTATGCAGCCCACCAATCCCAACCAATTTACCGAAAAAGCTTGGAGCGCCATTGTCCAATCCCAAGATGTGGCCCGGCGGCACCAGCAGCAACAGTTGGAAACCGAGCATTTGCTGATCTCCCTTCTGGATCAAGAGGGGG
>NZ_JANSHS010000341.1:0-1591 GCF_047461695.1 Synechococcus sp. R6-7 | reverse complement strand
GCAGTGTTCAGCGTAAATGTATCAGCACAGCCAATGGATGGAGCAAATAGAGCGGGTGCAGGGATCCCTGGCGGCCTTGGCAGCGGATCCCACCCCGGAAGCCCTGGAACAAGCCCGTCAGCAACTGGGCAACTTGAAAACCAATCTTGCCACTTGGATGCGGCTGGAATCTCTGCGCAACCCCTATCGAGTTCAAGTTTGGGGCAACCGTCTCGCGGCTTTGGAGATGATGCTGCGCTACGGAGAGCAAACCCTGATGAGGGCATGAAGCTCCCCTCTTGCGGGATGGGGATCCCATCTATCCCCAGAACTTCCCCAGAACCGAAAAAAACTGTTATGGGGTATCTTTCGGCATTTCCTCTGCGGGGTCAGGCCCTGTATCCGGCTCCTTGAGGAGAGCAGAGTCCTCAGGGCTGGGCAAGGACTCTGTCCTGCTGGCGCGAACCGCTTCCGGGGAGGTTTCTGGCTCCTCGTCATCGCTACGCGACGCTTCTGGGAACCCGTCAGCAGTGTGTGGCGCTGAAGCGGGCTGAGCAGCAACAGGTTCAGGAGCAGAAGGAGGAGGTGCAGCTGGGATCCCGGCTTCTTCTGCAGGAACAACCGCAGGTGGCTGAGCAGCTTCTTTTTCCTTTTGCTGTTCGTAGCGGCGACGTTTGTTGCCCTCATCCACCAGCACGTACACCAGGCTGAGGAGAGAGAGCCCTGCTGTTCCAACCAAAACCCAAAGTAAGTTGTTGTCTATGGTCATGGGTTGAGCTCCGTCAAACGCTGCTGGCGATGGAGGGATATTGCTCCTTAAGGCTTGATCTTACCGTTGAAGCCGCTCTGCCAAATCCTTCTGCCAAATCTTAAAGATTGGAAAGGTTGGGTTCACAGTTTTGTTGTTTTGTGTGTCATGCGCTATCTCAAGTTCTACAAGCCTTATGGCGTGCTCACCCAATTCACCGACCGAGAGGGACGGCCCACCCTCCAGTCTTTTATCCCAGTGCCCAGGGTTTATCCGGTGGGGCGACTGGATCGCGACAGCGAAGGGCTGCTCCTGCTGACCGATGATGGTCGCCTCAATGCCCGCTTGATCGATCCCAAGTTCGGCCATGAGCGCATCTACTGGGTTCAGGTGGAAGGGATCCCCACCCCCCAAGCCCTGCAACAGCTGCAACAGGGGCTGATCATCCAAGGGCGAAAAACGCGCCCGGCCCAGGTCAAAGTCTTGGCTGAGGAACCCACCCTGCCGCCACGGGATCCCCCCATCCGCTTTCGCCGCTCCATCCCCACCACCTGGCTGGAACTGACGCTGCGGGAGGGTCGCAATCGCCAGGTGCGCCGCATGACTGCCGCCGTTGGGATCCCAACTTTGCGGTTGGTTCGGGTTGGACTGGGGCCTCTTTCTCTGGTGGGGCTTGCTCCCGGCCAGTGGCAAGATCTCAGTGAGGTAGAACTGGCCCAACTGCGGCAATATTGTTTTCCGTGACGTACTCCCGACTCCGACTGCTAGGTAGTACGGAGCAGGCTTCTCGCCTCAACGGGTAGCTATCGCAAGAACCCTCAGCGAGCAGACACAGGATGTCCCACCGCGTAGCTGCACCAGATT
>NZ_JANSHS010000340.1:0-4211 GCF_047461695.1 Synechococcus sp. R6-7 | reverse complement strand
CTACACAGCGGGGCCATTGCGGGTGAGTTTTCTGATGGCAGAAGCTTCCGGTCAACCCGGCTCTTCTGGGGCTCAGCAGGCGGGGCGTCCCGAGGGATGACGGATCCACTCCACCCGGCAAGACTGAAGAGCGAACGAGTGCTGATCGGTTTCGACCCAGGGCGCGACAAATGCGGCATTGCTGTGGTGCAGGTGTTTACGCAAACGGAGCTGAAGGTTTTACACCGGGAGGTGGTCCCTTCCGCGGCAGCGCTGTCTAGACTACAAACGCTCCGGCAACAGTTTCAGGCGGAGCAAGTGATCCTGGGCAATCAGACGACGGCCCAAGCCTGGAAGTCTCAACTGGAATCGATCCTCCCCCCGCAGCAGATTGTCCTGGTGGATGAGCGGCACAGCTCCCAAGAAGCCCGTCAGCGCTACTGGGATTTTTACCCACCGCAGGGATGGGAGCGGCTGTTGCCCAAGGGGATGCGGGTGCCCGCCAAGGCTTACGATGATCTGGTGGCTCTCATTCTGGTGGAGCGGTACTGTCGTGGGCGAGATACGGCTGAGCCGACGTGAGCTTCTACAGGGGATCCTGCTGGGGCTAATGGCGGCAGGATGTGGGGGGCCGGATGCGCACTTGCCTCTTGTCGTGGCGCTTAAGCAAGGGATCCCCGCCAGTTTGCTCAACGAGTTTCGCCGCAGGACTCAGGCCCGCTTTCGGCTGCAACTGTTGGATAGTCGGGATCAGTTGTTGGCCTATCTCCGGCAAAGCGTCCAGCCGGCTGATCCGGCCTGGTGGGATCCGGGGGGATGGTTCCGGCGGCGGCTGCCGGTGGCGGCTTTGAGTTTGTTGGGGGCCGACGCTTTGGATCGGGCCATAGCTGCCGGTTGGCTGGCTCCGCTACCGGAAAGCCTGCTGGGAGAACGATGGCAGAATCTGGATCCCCGTTGGCAAGCTGCGGCACTCCGGGAGGGGCAGATTTGGGGTGTGCCCTGGCGCTGGGGGGTAACGGCCATTGCCTACCGCCGGGATCGGGTGAGGGAGCCCATTCGGGACTGGGCGGATCTGTGGCGGCCTGAGCTGGCCGGCAAACTGACTCTGCCGGATCATCCGCGGGAGGTGATTGGGCTAACCCTAAAGAAAATGGGCCGCTCCTACAACGATCCCCTCAACCCTGAGGATGTGGAATTACGGCAAGAGCTGGGATCCCTGCACCGTCAGGTTTTAACTTACACCTCTTCCGACTACCTGCCCATCTTGCGCTTGGCCGATAGCTGGGTGGCCGTGGGCTGGTCGCAGGATCTCTACGCCACCCAAGCCAACTACCCTGAGCTGGCAGTGGTGATCCCGGCCTCCGGATCCGCCATCTGGTGGGATGTCTGGGTGCGACCCCACGTCGAAGACAATGCCCACACAGAATCAACCCAGACCGATTCCGGATCCCTGTTGGCTGACTGGCTTGATTTTGTCTTGAATCCTGAATTTGCCCCCCGCTTGGTCAATCTGAGCGGGATCCCTTCGGTTTTGCCGCTGGATTTGGCTCAACTTGCCCCACGCCTGCAACGCAGAGCCGACTTGCAAATCTCCACTTGGCAACGCTCGGAGATCTGGCGCCCCCTGAGCTCAGCCGAAGCCGAGTCCTATCTCAACCTCTGGGATCAAATGCGGCGGGGCCTTTTGTAGAAACACAGCGAGCGCGAGCCCTCCACTCTGCAACACTTCGTCAAGGTCCGCAATGCTTCTGAGGAGCTGTGGTAGGATGCCTGCTGTCTGATGAGCCAGTTGCACTTGCATCGAGGAGAGCACCTTGAGTCTGAGAGTTGCTGTTGTGGGGGGCGGCCCAGCCGGAGCCTCTGCTGCCGAAGTTCTGGCCCAAGCTGGAATCGAGACCTTTTTGTTTGAGCGGAAGCTGGACAACGCCAAGCCCTGCGGGGGCGCCATTCCCCTCTGTATGGTCTCCGAGTTCGACCTCCCCGAGGGGATCATCGACCGCAAAGTGCGCAAGATGAAGATGATCTCCCCTTCCAACTATGAGGTGGATATCGCCCTCGAAAAAGAAAACGAGTACATCGGCATGTGCCGCCGCGAGATCTTGGATGCCTTCTTGCGCAATCGTGCCCACCAAAAAGGGGCGGAGCTGATCAACGGCAAGGTAATGCATCTGGAAATCCCCCAGAATGGCCGGGATCCCTACATCCTGCACTACAACGATTTTTCCGACGGATCGAGGCAAGGGGTGCCACGTTCTTTGGCTGTGGATGTGGTGATCGGGGCGGATGGGTTCCACTCCAAGGTGGCAGAGGCCATTGGTGCTGGCGACTACAACTATGCGCTGGCCTTTCAGGAGCGCATCCGGCTCCCGGACGACAAAATGGCCTACTACGCAGAGCGGGCAGAAATGTATGTGGGGGACGATGTTTCTCCAGACTTTTATGCCTGGGTGTTTCCCAAGTCCAACCATGTAGCCGTGGGCACCGGCACCATGAGGGCAAACCAAGCCCACATCCAAAAGTTGCAAGCTGGGATCCGCGCCCGTGCTGCCGAGCGGATTCGAGGAGGCCAGGTGATCAAGGTGGAAGCCCATCCGATCCCAGAGCATCCCCGTCCGCGCCGTGTGGTGGGCCGTGCTGCTTTGGTGGGAGATGCGGCGGGATACGTAACCAAATCCAGCGGCGAAGGGATCTATTTTGCTGCCAAGTCAGGCCGCATGTGTGCCGAGACCCTTGTCGAGACCTCCAACGGCGGCAAGCGCATTCCCACAGAGGAGGATCTAAAACTGTATCTCAAGCGCTGGGATCGCCAGTACGGCCTGACCTACAAGGTCTTGGACATCCTGCAGCGGGTATTCTACCGTTCCAATGCCACCCGCGAAGCCTTTGTGGAGATGTGCGCCGACCGGGACGTGCAGAGGATGACCTTTGACAGCTACCTCTACAAGACGGTAGTGCCTATGAGCCCTTGGGTGCAGTTCAAGATCACGGTCAAAACCCTGGGCAGCCTGATTCGCGGCAACGCTTTGGCTCCCTGAAGTAACCCTACTGCCACTGGAAGGTCACCGTGACGCGATCCCAATTGGCCTCGGTTTTCAGCACACTGGCGGAGGCCCTTTGTCCGGGGGGCACGTCGCTGGGCTCAAATGCTGCCACTCGCGTATCGACAACTTCTTCTCCCCGATAGAAGGTGAAACGAGCACGGGCGTTGAGAACCGTGCGGGTGCTGCGGTTGATCGCTTCCACGCTTAGGCGGCTACCGGCCCCCACTCGTTCTTCCCGAATGGATCCCACGATTACAAAATCTCCTGGGCTAGCGGCAGACTCGGCTGGAGTGGCGGTCGGAACTGGGGTGCCAGGCTGTGGGGCCGTCTCGCTTTGCTTGGGATCCGACTGCCTCAGCAGCTCCAAAACACGGGCCAACTCATGCTGAAAGAAAACAAAGGCTTCCCGCGATTGGTTGGCTACCTGGGCCAAGATCAGCCGATCCGACTCCTCTACCGGAATTTCCAGGAGGGGAGCTGGCCCTTTTAGGGTGACTCGGATGCTGGCGACTTCTTGGTTGATGAACTTATCCAGGTAGGGAAAGATGTTGAGAATGCAATCTTGGAAGGATCCCATCGGCATGATGCGATTGTTGGTCAGCACCAAGTCGGCCCGCTCACAGCTAGTCCGATCCTCCATATCAATTTCCAAGGGCACCCGAAAGGAGCCGAGGCTGGTGTTGGTGATGGTAACCCCAATGCCGTACACCTCCTGCCGCCAGCCATGAACGATCTCCAGGCTGGGGCTGGTGACTTCCTCGGTGAAATACTCTCCGGCCCAGGTCGGGGATCCCCACAGAGGCAGGGCCAATAGCAGCACAGGGAAATGGCAGGTCAGTCTCCCCTTCACCTCAACCTTCCTTAACTCAACTCGCGGACTTTGGGGCAGAGCAGCGGTGTTTCTTGCTCCCCCGGGATGGCAATAGCCTAACCCAGGGCTGGCGCAAACCAGGGGGAGTCTTTGAATAATCTTTCCAACAATAACGGCTTTGAACTTCATCCGCTCTGCCCAAAGGGATAGCCCAGTACCCGGTCTTCATCGAGCTGGGGGTTGCCTTTGCGGTGGATCCCAGGGGCCATTTTGTCGGGGCAGCGCCACCGGCTTTGCCGTTTTCCGCCTTGCCAAGCAAGGGATCCCGTCTGCGATAGGATCAGAAAGTCCAGCTTACTAGCGCAGGAGCCCCGCCCTCT
>NZ_JANSHS010000339.1:0-5188 GCF_047461695.1 Synechococcus sp. R6-7 | reverse complement strand
GGCTTGCGACTGGGACACCTTGAGCTTGCAAGAAACGGTCAGGACTTGGGTCATAGCCTTATTGCATTTTACTCACATTCCTCCCGACCCTTGCCCTGTGGGCAGAGAGCGGGGCTCCTGCGGTTTCTAGCTGACGGGCCAGCCAGGCAGTTAAATCCTCCAAGCTGTTGAAGTCCAACAGAGCTTCCCCCAGCGCCTCCAGTTGTGACGTTGACAAAGCCCAAATCTTATTCTCAAGGGCCGGGTCAAGGGATCCCAACTTCCGCCTGAGCAGCCGCAAAACCAGCGTTGCTTCCCCGTGTTGCAATCCCTGTTGTAATCCTTGTTGCAATCCTTGTTGTAGCCCTTGTTGCAGGCCCAGTTGTAGTCCTTCTCTGCGTCCTTCTTTGCGCCCTTCTTCCAGCCCCTCTCGCAGAGCTTCTGCCCGCCACTCTTGGTAGATCACCGATTCCCTCATATCCAAAGACCTCATGATCTGCCAATCAAACCCCGATCCAATGCTAGTCCCGCCAAGACGGCTGTTGCGGCTGCCAATTCCCTTCTCTCGCTGGGGTCTGCCAAGCTCTCTAGCTCACTGACCACCTCTCGCAAGGTTTCTGCTGGATCTTCCACCTGGCTCAGAACCCGAAAAGGCAGTAGGGCTTGCCAACCCGCTCCGGCCCTCAAATCACATTCCCATAGGCGGATGACATCAAACTCATGGCTCAGCCTCTCTAGACGAAAAGAGGTCTGGAAAACTCGCTCCGACCCCGTTTTGCGCAAGTCAATCGCGTTAGCGGTGCGGAGCACCTTGACCACCTGCTGCACCGATAGGTGAGGATACCTCCGATAGAGTCGGAGCCGAGCCACTTCTCCCATGAGCCAGCGGGCAAACTGCTCTGGGAAACGCTCGGCCAGATATTTGCAGACGTTGTCATAGGCCATGTCGAGGTGGATCCCTGGAATTAGCGACCGCCCACGGTAATGGAATCCACCTTGATGTGGGGCTGCCCGACGGTGACGTAAATGCTGCCACTTACAGAGCCACAGAACCCAGCTGCCAAGCTGAGGTCCTTAGAACACATGGAGATTTTGGTCAAGATGTCTTTGGCTTCTCCGATCAGAGTGGCTCCCTTGAGGGGTTTGGTAATCTTGCCGTTTTCGATGAGATAAGCTTCTTCGACGGCAAAGTTAAATTGCCCGGTTGGGCCGACGCTCCCTCCCCCCATGCGCTTGCAATAGATGCCTTTGTCGATAGAAGCAAAAAGATCGTCCAATTCTGCATCTCCGGGGGCAATGTAGGTATTGCGCATACGGCTGGCGGGGGCAAAGGTGTAGTTTTGGCGGCGACCGCTGCCGGTGCGGGGGTGGCCGGTGCGCAGTGAGCCGGCCCGGTCGGCCAGGAAGTTCTTCAAAATGCCCTTTTCAATTAGCAAAGTGCGCTGGACGGGCATCCCCTCGTCATCCACATCCAGGCTGCCAAAGGCCCCTTCAGAGAGACCTTCATCCCAGGCGGTAAGGTTTTTGTGGGCAATCTTCTGGCCTTTTTTGTCGGCAAAGGGAGTGGTTTTGCGCTCAATCTGGGTGGTTTCCAACAGATGCCCGCAGGCTTCGTGGAAGATAACGCCGCCAAAAGCGTTGGACATCACAATCGGGTAGGTGCCGGATTCCACATAGTCGGCATAGAGCATCTGGCCGGCGGCTTCTGCCAGTTCCCGGCTATGGGCCTCCAGATCCCAACGGCGCAAAAAGTTGGGATCCCCCGTACCGCCGGAGCGTTGACTGACAGAGGCGCGATGGGATCCATCGGCACAGAGCAGCGTAGAGCTCACGGATTGGGTGAGGCGCACATCCCGCACAAAGGTGCCATCGCTGCAGGCCACCAGAATCTCTTGCCAATCGCGGAAATAGGTGGTGCGGCGGGACTGCACATGGCGGGCTTGGCGACCCAGTTGCTCGTTGGCTTTGAGCAGGATCTCCCCCATCTCCGCAATGGGGCTACATTCCTTCAACCAGCCATCTTTGCGGCGACGCTCGCCGTAGTCCTGCAGCATCTCCAGGTTGACGGCAGAGACCAGCGCTGTGGGGCCAGGAGGGGTGAAGCCCATCAGCGAAAGGCCCTTCTCCAGAGCAGCCTTGAGACCGGCAAAGGACAGATCGTTGGTGCTGACGTAGCAGTCGGCCAAGCCGCGAAACACCCGCACGCCGGCCCCGGTGGAGAGCCGTGGGGTGATGCTGGTGATGGCGTCATCTTCGGCCAGGCAACTGATGGAATTGCCCCGTTCTAGAAAAATCTCCACCAAATCGGCACCGGCAGCGCGCCCCCAGCCCAACAGGGCAGAGAGGGGATCCCGCCAATCCTCGTCGAAGCGCTGTAGAGTATGACGGTAGTTCAGGTTGGGCAGTTCTTTGGACAAAAGCAGCATGGCAGGCTCAGGGAGTAGAGACGAGCTAAGGCCGGCGCAAGTTTTCGTTTTCTCAGTTTAACAAGGAGTAAAGGTTCTCCCCTGCCGGCAGGTTGGCCTTGAGCTTGACAAGGGCGGGGGAGCAATCGAAGATCGCTGCACAAGGAAACCTCGACTTGCAATGGCTGCCAAGAAAAAACCGCCGGAGCTTCAGCCCAGCCTGTTTGACGATCCCATCGAGCCGCCAGCCCCGGCGGAGGAGACACTCCCCCAGTGGGATCAGATCCCCCTGTCGGCCCAGGTGTCCATCCCCCCCGGCACTTACAGGGATTTGGAGCAACTGAAGCAGCATTGTTTGGTATGCCAGCGCTGCGACTTGGCAGCCAGCCGTACCCATGTGGTGGTGCATCGGGGCAACCCCAAGGCAAGGATTTTAATCATCGGAGAGGGGCCAGGGGAAAACGAAGACCTGCAGGGGCTGCCTTTTGTGGGCAAGTCGGGACAATTGCTGGATAAAATCCTGGCTTCGGTGGGGCTGGATCCCGACCGGGATACCTACATCTGCAACGCCGTGAAATGCCGCCCCCCCAACAACCGGGTGCCTGCCCCTGAGGAGATCGAAGCCTGCCGCCCCTATTTGCTGGAGCAGATTCGCTTGGTGGATCCCTGGATTATTCTGCTCACGGGGGCCACCTCGGTGCGCTCCCTTTTGGGCGAGAAGCGAGGGATCACCAAGATCCGCGGGGAATGGATCCAGTGGCAGGGGCGCTGGTGTATGCCCATCTTTCACCCGGCTTATCTGCTGCGCAACCCAGACCGCACCCCTGGCAGCCCCAAGTGGTTGATGTGGCAGGATATTCAGGCGGTGAAGCAAAAGTATCTGGAACTCACCGGCACAGCACCGCCCCAGCCCAACTTTTGAGCCCATTTCCCCAAGCGCCCCTCCTCCCAAAGGAGAGCAAGGGATCCCTACCTTGGCTGATCCCCAGGTTTGAACCCAGTCAAGAGGCCAAAGCGAAGCAAGCCGGTGGCATAAGCCCGACGCATCAGGCCCAGCCCCAGTGCCGCCCGAAGGGTAACCCAACCGCTGCGCAGCAAAGCCGGGATCCAGCGCCAGTCGCGGGCGGAAGCGATCACCTCATCCCAGAAAGGGGCCACTCGCTCCGACCAGTCGGCGCTGCGCACCTGCTCAAAGCCCACCTGTTGGGCCAGAGCCTCGTAGCTGGAGAGGCTGATCACATAGGGCAGGCAGTACACCTCGTAGATTTTCTGCAAAAGCTGTTGATCCTGCTGGCTCAGGGATCCCTCGCGGTGGCACCAGGTTACCACCATCAACTGCCCGCCCGGTTGCAAGACCCGCCAGCCCTCGGCCAGAAACTGCCGCTTATCCGGCATGTGCTCGCCGCTTTCCAGAGACCACACCAGATCAAAGGTGTTGTCTGCAAAGGGCATCTCCAGGGCATCGGCCACCTGAAATCGCACCTTGTTGCTCAGGCCGGCCTCTTGGGCGCGCTCCGTAGCCCGCTGGGCTTGGACGGGGCTGAGGGTAATGCCCGTAACCTGTGCCCCAAAGCGCCGGGCTAACTCCAAGCTGCTCCCCCCAATGCCACAGCCAAGATCAAGAATGTGCTGGGGAGGGCAGGGATCCCCGATCTGGCCCCACTGGATAACCCTATCAATCAAGTCAATCTGAGCTTGGCGGCGATCCTTACCGGTTTGGCCCGGCTCGTAATAGCCATGGTGCATGTGCTCCCCCCACACCCGCTCCCAGAGGCCGGAGGAGGCATCGTAGAAGTGGCGAATGCGTTGGTTGAGGGTGGAGGTCATGGCAACAGATCTCCATGGCTTTTTTATTTTGGATCCTCTCGCCCGGTGAAATCTGATGGGGAACCCTTGTAACCCAACTCGCGCCAGCCGGACGGAGCCATAGTAACAGACCCTTTCCGAACTCACCTTGGAGCAGAAAGCGATCCCAGCGCCCAAACCAACCGCTGCACAGCACTCAAGAGCACCAGAATTGCCATCAGCCCAAACAAGCCCACCATGTACTCCGGGAAAAGGAAAAACAAGCCGTAGAAAAAGATGGTTTCGCTGCCCTCGATAAGCCCCGACGGCATACTTAAGCTGGTCAGTTCATCCAGGGATCCCGCCCCGACGGTGCCATCCGTCCTTGTTGCTCTGCAACGCTGTCGCGAACGCCGTTTTTCCAACAGCCCTGCCAAATACATCCAGGAGCAAAGGTTGATGTAAAAGCTGGCCAGCATCAGAGCCAGAGAAGCATAGCCCAGCAGGGATCCCTGGTGAAAGGCCAGCCCCAGGGGAACGACTGCGTAGACCACCACGTCCAGCAGCATATCCAGGTAGCCCCCCAGATCGCTTTGCCGTCCCTGCAGACGAGCCAACGTGCCGTCCAGCCCGTCCATAAACCGGTTCAGCAACCACAGGCCCAGCCCCCACCCGTAGGCCCCGTAAGCTGCCGCTGTCCCAGAGGCCAGGCCCATGGCAAACCCCGACAGGGTAATGGCTAGGGGATGCACCTGTTGGAGAGGGGTTTGCAGCACTGGAGCCAACAGCCGCTCCTTCCACTGCCTAAGCACCTTATCCAGCAAGAAACACTCCTTTCTTATTGCTCTGCAACGCTGCTGCCGATGATCACCACCGGCTGGGATCCCAGAGGCCAGAGGCACAAAACCTCTCGATTCAATTTTCTTGCTCCGCACCGCCAACGCGATGGAAATCATCATCCCAGAATCATCCCAGATGATGAGAATGCTAGTAAACTACCCGACCCTGACTGCTTCGCA